>CACZSY010000056.1 GCA_902783965.1 uncultured Lachnospiraceae bacterium | reverse complement strand
TGTAGCCTGAATTAGATCAGGTAGAGGCATCAGGCTTATGCCATTAAAAGACCTAAGTAGAAAAGCTTCGGGAATTTATAAATATCAACCATGAATTGATAAATAGCCATGAAATTTAACAGGCGTGGAGGTTCTTATGAGAGCGATAGTAGCATATTTTTCAGCTGAAGGCACAACTGCGAATGTAGCAAGGATAATTGCCGATAAAACAGAATCGGATATATTTGAGATAACGCCGCTTATGCCTTATTCGGCGTTGGATATAAACTGGAAGAATCCTCTTGCAAGATGCAACAGGGAAAAAATTGGCAGAAAAGAAGTGGCGGTTGTCGGAAAGATTGAGAATTTTAATTCTTATGATACGGTATTTCTGGGATTTCCGATTTGGTATTACGGAGCGCCGAATGTTGTTAAGACATTTTGCAGCGAATATGACTGGAACGGAAAAAATGTATATATCTTCGCTACTTCCGGAGGAAGTAAGATAGGTAAAACGGCGGAAAACCTTAAGCCTTATATATCGGGAGCAAATGTGATATCCGCAGATGTATATAACGACACTGATATGCTTGAGACATGGCTTAATAGTTTGAAAGTTGAAAGATAAATGGCTGTATAGTAAGAAAACTGATGAATAATTATTCGGCTTAATAGCTTGAAGAATGAAATCTGCAAAATATTAGCGGGGGGGGGATGGGGAATAAGGAAATCATTATGGATATTAATACAGCAAAACAGATAATTGAAAAAACAGGAAGCTGCAAATATAACACTTCGGGAGTGACGCCGTTCATTCAGATGAAAGGAATGACAGGTCTTTCCGGTATAAGGCATTGTTTTACGACAAGGCTTGGCGGAGTGAGCCGAGGCATCTATGAATCCTTGAACATGGGTATTCATCTTGAAGATGACAGAGAGCTTGTGCTTGAGAATTACAGAAGGCTCTCGGAAAGTGTAGGATTTGACTATACCAGGATCTCGTGTCCGAATCAGGTTCATAAGGATCATGTTCTTGTTGTGCGTGAAGATGATGCGGGTGACGGTATCGTTCGTGAGCGTACTCACGTTGATATTGATGCGCAGATAACAAATGTTGAAGGTATTCCTTTGATCGTCTATGCTGCGGACTGCGTTCCGATACTGCTTGCCGATCCGGTAAACCGTGCGGTTGGTTCGGTTCATTCCGGCTGGAAGGGAACGGCGCTTGGAATTTCCGCGAAGACTGTAAGAAAGATGAATGAGGAGTACGGAAGTTTTCCGGAAAATATACATGCAGCCATTGGTCCGTCCATAGGCATAGGCAATTATGAAGTGGATGATAAGGTGATAGAAGAGATCCGCGCCTGCCCATATATAAAAGATAATATGACTGTATCTGAAAAAGGTGGTTTTATTACATTTGAAAATGCAGAAAACAGACCGGTTTTTTATAAAAAAGAAAATGGTAAGTATATGTTAAATCTGTGGGAAGCTTGCAGGCAGACACTTATAAGCGCTGGTCTTAAGGAAGAGAATATATATTTGTCAGAACTGTGCACAATGGAATACCATGACATTTTCTTTTCACATAGATATACAAAGGGAAGAAGAGGACTTAACGCCGGAGTGATCGTACTGAGGACTTAACGCCGGAGTGATCGTGCTGAGAAATATTCAGAAACACCAGAATTTATGAAACACCGGAAATAAGACTTTTTGAAAAAACGAAATAAGAGTTTTGAAAACCGGAAAACAAAATAAGATTTTTTAAAGACAAAAAGCCATTTATATGATATTCTATTGAAATAGTAGATTTTGTATGCATAGAAAATGTTTTTTCAGAGAGGAACAAAATAATGCATGAAGAGAATTTAGAAGTCCTTGACAGGTTAAAGAAGGGCAATCAGCTGTATCTTCAAAGCAGCACCAATCCGGCAGATATTTCGGAAGAGATAAGAAGCCTGACCGCTTCTAAGGGACAGAGTCCTTATGCGATCGTTATTGCGTGCTCGGATTCAAGAGTTATACCGGAAGCGATATTCTGCGCGGGGATCGGTGAGATTTTTGTTATCAGGGTTGCGGGAAATGTACTTGACAATCATCAGCTTGGAAGCATCGAATATGCGGTTTCGCATCTTAAGACCAATGTCGTGGTGCTTCTCGGACATACGGGATGCGGCGCGGTCAAGGCTGCGATAAAGCATAGGAAAGCTGCAGCCTGCGGGGAGTGTCAGGAAGAAGAAAAATTTATCCGCTATATAATCGATGATATCACTATGGCTATCGGAGATGAGCAGGACGACCATAAGGCCGCGGTCTTAAATGTAAGACACGGCGTGTCAGTGATAAGACAGGCGTTCTTGGATCATAAGGAGATTGATAATGGAAGACTTGATATACTGGGAGCTGTCTACAATGTGGATACCGGTATGGTAGAGTGGGTCTGATCAGAAGAAGTCACGGGAGACTAAAGCATGACTTTTCAATTATATTATTACCTCGGAATGTTTGTATTGTCATTTATTCTGACAATGATGTACATTTTCTTATGGCATAAACATTTCGAAGTTCATATGACATCAATATTCATAATGGTGCCGATAGTGAATATGGCGTACCTTCTCACATATTCCAATCATGTGTCGGAAACTGCTGTTGCGCTCTTAAAATTCTCATATGTGGGCGGATGTTTTCTGCCATGGCTTACGACCATGTGCATTTTCAGGATGTGCAATATCCAGGTGAGCAGGACTGTCAGGATGATCACTGTTCTGATCAGTTCGACGGTGTTTGCATCGGTTTTAAGCATCGGGTATTCGGGTCTGTTTTATAAGAGCCATACGATGATAAAGACAGGAAATATCTGGATACAGCAAAAAGAGTACGGACCTATGCATACGGTTCATTACATTTGCATGGGATTGTATCTGATCGCAGATATGGCAGCGCTTATCTATACCTACAGAAAGAAGAGACAGGTGTCAAGAAGGATACTTTTTCTGCTGTTCATTCCTATCCCGGTAACTATGTTCGGATATTTTGCAAACGCATGGTTTTCTAAGTTAGGATGCGAATCTATGCCGTTCTCATATGATATGGCTCAGATCGTATACCTTTTGATCGCCAGACGCATGGTTTTGTATAATGTCAGCGAGATGGTAATAGAATCCGAGGTCCAGTCGGGTGATGCCGGATTTATCACGTTTGATCTGAAAAAGAAGTTTTTAGGAAGTAATGATACCGCAAAGACTTATATTCCGGAGCTTTCCTACCTTACTGTCGATAAAAAGATCTCAGAAGATGAAGAACTTCAGAATACGGTTGTTCTATGGCTTGACAGATATATTGAAGACCCGAAGAACGGGAATTTTATATATACCAGAAAAAATAAGAACCGTGACACGGGGCTTGTTGATGAGAAGATATATACGATAGTAGTCAGCGATCTTTATGACGGAAGGAGAAAATGCGGATTCCAGATCTTTATCAAAGATGATACGAGAAATCAGAAATATATACGCCTTCTGGACAGATACAACAATGACCTTCAGGCAGAAGTGGCAGCCAAGACACAGAGGATAATCGAAATGCACGATAAGCTGATCATGAGTATGGCGACCATGGTCGAAAGCAGGGACAACTCTACCGGCGGTCATATAAGAAGGACAAGCCAGGGAGTCAGATTTCTTATGGAAGCCATCATGGAGGACGGTTCACTGAAGATATCCGAAAAATTCTGCCGCAACATTATAAAAGCGGCGCCGATGCACGACCTTGGAAAGATCGCGGTAGATGATGCGATCCTGAAAAAACCGGGACGCTTCACTCCGGAAGAATTTGAAAAGATGAAGGCACATGCGGCTGAAGGAGCAAAGATCGTTCATAACATATTAGAGAATACGGATGATGATGATTTCCGCAGGATAGCGGAAAATGTTGCCCATTATCATCATGAGAGAGTTGACGGGTCAGGTTATCCGGACGGGCTTAAGGGCAATGCGATCCCTCTGGAAGCAAGGATAATGGCGATTGCCGATGTATATGATGCTCTGGTAAGCAAGCGTGTTTATAAGGAAAAATTCTCATTTGAGAAGGCCGACAGCATAATACTTGAAGGCATGGGAACGCAGTTTGATGAAAACCTTAAGAAGTATTATATAGCGGCAAGACCAAGGTTTGAAGCATTTTATGCACAGGAAAAATGATATAAGGACAGATCTTTATGGAAATTTTTTTAAATTTCCTCTTGACATCCATAATACATGGTGTTATAGTTCTAACATGAAAAACGGCAATGGTGTCGGAGTTGAGAAAACTCACATCATAGCCGTTTTTTCATTTATGCACACGAGCGGCGAAAGGAAAATGTCAGCTGACGCTGACCGCCGCCCGGCGCGGCGAGCAGGCTCGATCATATCCCGCCTACTCGGTTTTAAAATACAAAAGATTACTCCTCATTTAAAGACAATGGCGTCTGATACAGGGTCATTGTCTTTTTTTCATTTTTTTAAATCAATAGAAAGAAGGGATTTTTATGACAGGATCAAATGTATCGGTATTGTTTTCAGATGTCAATACCATGTGGACGCTGATAGGAGCGGCGCTGGTATTCTTCATGCAGGCAGGTTTTGCCGCAGTAGAGGCGGGCTTTACCCGTTCCAAGAACAGCGGTAATATCATCATGAAGAATCTTATGGATTTTTCAATAGGTACGCCGCTTTACTGGCTTACCGGTTTCGGGATCATGTTCGGAACAAGTTCAACGGTATTTGGAGGTCTTGACCTTTTTACAAGAGGGGATTATTCGAGTATCCTTCCTGACGGTGTAAGTTTTGAAGCATTTTTTATCTTCCAGACTGTATTCTGCGCAACAGCAGCGACGATCGTTTCGGGTGCGATGGCTGAAAGAACCAAGTTTTCTTCATATTGCATCTATTCGGCAGTAATAAGCCTCCTGATCTATCCGGTATCCGGACACTGGATCTGGGGCGGCGGATGGCTTTCAGAACTTGGTTTCCATGATTTCGCAGGTTCGACCGCGGTTCATATGCTCGGAGGTCTGTGTGCACTTATCGGTGCCGCAATGCTTGGAGCCCGTATAGGTAAATACGACAAGAATGGAAAGCCAAAGGCTATACCGGGACATAATATCCCACTCGGAGCTCTCGGAGTTTTCATACTGTGGTTCTGCTGGTTCGGATTTAACGGCGGCTCAACAGTTTCGATGACGGCAGGCGGAGCGGAGCTTGCGGCAAAAGTATTTGTTAATACCAATCTCGCGGCTGCAATGGCAACATTGGCTACAATGATCATCACATGGATAAAATATAAAAAGCCGGATGTTTCAATGACTCTCAACGGTTCGCTTGCAGGTCTTGTAGCGATCACGGCAGGATGTGACTGTGTTAATACATGGGCGGCGGCAGTAATCGGTATCCTGTCAGCATTTGCCGTAGTATTCGGAATTGAATTTGTTGATAAGGTATTAAAGATCGATGATCCGGTCGGTGCGGTAGGAGTACATTTTATAAATGGTTTCTTAGGCACAGTGCTTACAGGTGTCTTCGCATCTGATGCATATCTTGAAGAAGCGGGAATGAGCAGACTTCATTTTCTGGGAGTTCAGTGCCTTGGTGCAGTGGCCGTTATCGCATGGGGCGCAGTGATGATAACGATAACATTTTTTATCATCAAAAAGACAATAGGCTTAAGAGTTACAAGAGAAGAAGAACTTATGGGACTTGATATGCCTGAGCATGGACTTGTAAGCGCGTACGCTGATTTCCAGCCTATATTTGCAACAATGTCTGCGCCGGTTAACGGCATGAACGGACTTTTAGCCGCAGGTTCAGATACGGGTGTGCCAAAAGCAGATATCGATGAGGCAATACCTGTAGTGATAAAGACTCCAAAGACTGCAGTTGCAAGCGATGTCAAGATGACCAAGATCGAAATATTTGTTCGTCAGGAATGTTTCGAATCTCTCAAGCAGGCAATGCTTGATATAGGAATAACAGGTATGACGGTTACCAATGTCTTAGGCTGCGGCGTTCAGAAAGGTAAACCTTCTTACTACAGAGGCGCTGTTCAGGAGATCACGCTTCACCCTAGGGTACAGGTAGAGATAGTCGTAAGCAAGGTTCCTGTAAGAACAGTTATTGATGCGGCAAAGAAGGTAATGTACACAGGACATACCGGAGACGGAAAGATATTTGTTTACGATGTTGAAAATGTAATTAAAGTAAGAACAGGAGAAGAGGGAGTAGCGGCGCTGCAGGATGAAGAGCAGTATTAATAGAAATAGTAAGGATAATTGCATACTTTAAAACTGATAATGACACGCATGAATATTTGTGCGTGTCATTTTTTGTTATGCACAGGGGTGACGATAGGAAGATGTCAGCTAACGCTGACCATCGTCCTGAGCAGGGGAGCAGGCTCGATTTCATCTTCCCTGCTCGATTTATAAAACTTAAAATTTTATGATATAAAACAGTCCGTGGGGATGTGCCATCGCTTATTTTATCATTAGGTTGCAATAAAGTTTTTTTTAAGATAAAATTAAATATCAGATCCTATATAAAGAAGGTTATAATCTTGAGAATAATTAATCTGATAGAAAATACGCAGGGGGCAGAAGGCTGCGCGCATAACGGGAGACTAAGTATCCTGGATGAATATAAAAGACTTTACGGAAGTGATCCGGATATGGTCATCAGCGGTTTTCATCTCAGCAAGGCGGCACATAAGATGGCGGAAAACCTGAAGAAAGGCATTGATCTAAAGCCGGCTGCCGGTATGAAGACTGAGACCGGGATGTCAGCCACAAAGCTGTTGTATGAGTACAGCAGAGAGGAAACTGAATACATAAGGAAGATGGCGGAAGAACTTACGGGATTCAGAACGAAATTTGTTACCTGTCATTGTACAGGAATGGAAGCTTATGGTATATTAAAAGATATCATGAAAAATCAGCTGATGTATGTACATTCGGGAGAGGAGATCAGAGTTGAAAAAAATATCTGAAAAGATCATAGATACACATGTCCATATCGGAGGAGAGGCCGTTGGTTTTAACATGAATGAAGATATGGTAGAAAAACTGCTCGGATACTATGGCGTCGACTACTGCATAGTCTCAAACTGCGATAATGTCGAAGGCGACCACAGACATCATCTGCTGCCGCCGGAATTACAGGTTTCCCAGACAGACGGACTTAAGAGAACGCTTGATCTTGCAAAAAGATTTGACGGCCGTATCGGTGCGGCTCCGTTCATCAAGCCGGTAACGGAAGGGCTTACACGGGATTTCAGAAAGATGATCCTTGATAACCGGGACATGATAAAGGCGATAAAGATCCATCCTTTTCATTCCAATATATCACCTGCTGACGAAAGGTGCCTGCCTTACTGGGAGCTTGCGCAGGAACTGGATGTTCCTGTCGTATCGCACACGGGAGGCTGTGAGGCGGCAGGTTCAAAGAATCTGGCAAAGGCGGCGAAGATGTTTCCAAAGGTCAGATTTGTCATGGTTCATATGGATCTTGGAACAGACAACAGCCTTGCGCTTAATATGCTCGGAGAATGTGATAATCTTTACGGAGATACAACGTGGGTTCCCGTAAAGACGACGATCGAAGCGATAAAAAGGTATAGTTCAAAAAAGATGGTGTTCGGCTCTGATGCCCCGATAGACGGAGAGGATACTTATGTTCATAATAGATCCGGAAGACGCTCTCTTTATCAGGAGTATTTCTATGACCTTCCAAAGATGATCGAAAGGGAGGATTATGAAAATATCATGTGGAAGAATGCGGCTGAGCTCTTTAAGATCAACATATAAAGATTGATAGAATAATGAATCTGTTTGGGAGGAACACAGCAGATGAACTCATCAGGAGACAGAAAAATACTTATAACAAATGATGACGGGATAGATGCCGGGGGTATCATAAGGCTTGCAGAAGCTGCGCGTGAATTCGGAGAGGTCTGGGTTGTCGCACCCGGATCCCAGAGAAGTTCGGCAGCACACAGTATTACGTTAAGGGATCAGATAGAAATAAAACCTTATGAATTTCCGGTAGAAGGAGTCAAGGCATACGCATGCAGCGGATTGCCGGCCGACTGTGTGCGTCTGGGATGCCTGAACATAATGCCGGAGAGACCCGACGTTGTGCTTTCGGGTATTAACAATGGATACAATGTAGCTTCCGACGTACAGTATTCGGCAACGGCAGGAGCGGCGTTTGAAGCAGCTTTTCAAGGATGTCTTGGAATAGCGCTTTCGGAGGATTTCGGAGACTGCCGCGAGATAACGGATGTTTATCTTAAAGAGGTGCTTGCGGAATTTATTGATGTTAAGCTTTCGAAAGATCAGATCATTAATATAAATTTTCCGTGCGGAAAAGCAGGGGAATGTCGGGGAATAAAAAGAAATGTAAAGACGTCCGTCGGAGCAATTTATAAAGACAGATACAAGCTTATTGAAGAAAGAGAAGACGGCACCTTTGTCTATATGGTGGATGGGATCTATAATGAAGAAGCTGAAGAGGGTTCGGATTTCAGGGCGGTATTGGATAAATATATAGCCGTAGGGATAGTTAAAAATGTGGGATAGGTGATCCTGTCTGATAAACGGCGGACGATAAATTGATACAATTATCTGTAGATAAAATTGTTGGATTTGTATATGAAGACTGAAAATGGACAGCAGAAGGATAGAGGGTTTATGGGATTGTGGTTATTGTGACCAGAAAGGTATACTGGCAAGATATGACCGCTGCAGGACCTGTGGAAGCGCCCGATCGGCTCAGACGATTTTTTATCTGCCGAAAGATATTGAGAAGGCAGTGCTGAGTGATGAGGAAAGGGCGAAGACATCGAATGCGCCGGACTGGTTGTGTGATTACTGCGGGAGCTTGAACAGCGCGGACAGCATGGCATGTTCCGGGTGCGGTTCTGCCAGAGAGCGGGCGACAAAAGATTATGCTACGCTTCATTCAGGGACTGAGATAAACGCTCCGCGAGGATGAGCACGGATTCCGTCAGATAATCTGTCAGCTGAAGCTGACCCGGATCCGGCGCCGGTATTCGCAGGCGAGTCTTGAACAAGGGGTTTAAATATAAGGCGGAAGCAGATTGGAGATAAAGCAGGCAGCGGAGCGCGAGTGTCAGCTTTATTACCAATAGATATTGGTATAATAATACGGTAAAAAGTAAAAAAGGAGAAAGAAAAAAATGAAAAAAAGAGTATTAGCTATATTATTTGCAGTGGTAATGATAGGCGCTTCAGGCTGCGGGGCAAATAATGAGAACAAAAACAAAAGCAGTGAGAACACAGACAAACCTGCTGCTGTCGAATCGGGAACAGAATCCGAGGAACAGAAGGGAACAGAATCTGAAGAACAGAAAGATAATAATGAAGCAATCGATATTACTGAAGAACAGGCTCTTGAGGCAGTCAAGGAATACTGTTATTCACTCAATCCTGATCTTAAGGAACAGGAAGCTTCTGAAGATGTAACTGCTTACTGGAGTGTTTCGACGAATGAAGATAATAAGATTGTTGTATTGCACAGAACTTATACCGGCGCACTGATCCGCTATTATATTGATCCAACAACAGGAGATTTATATATAACCGAATTTGTTCCGGGGATCACAGAGGAAGAGCAGAGGACTGATGAGAGTTTTAATGTAAAAGACTACATAAAGTAATACAGGCTTTGAGGTTTTTTATCTTATTTCCACTATGCCTGTATGATGATCAGTTTTAAAATAGGAGGAAAACAAAATGAAAAAAAGAATTACCGTAATCATCGCTGCTGCGCTTATGATGATCTCCACAGCGGCCTGCAGCAAAGTTCCGGAAAGCAGGAGCAGTACGCCGACAGCTTCATCTGTTGTATCTGACAGCAGCAAGCCTGATGCGGGCAGTGATGAAAGCAGCACAAAAGGGAAAAACGAGGAAAACGAACAGCAGTCCTCACAGCCTGAAAGCAAAACGACACAATTTGAATATTGGACTGAGGATTCTCCAACCATGAAATCGATCATGTCCTTTGTTTCGGAGGTAACGGATGAAAAATCCGACAGATTCGTTCCTGAGGCTGAAAGAATAGCCGTGTTTGATTCGGACGGAACACTGTACGGCGAGCTTTTCCCGACCTATGTTGACCAGTGTCTGATGATATACCGCCTTGTTCACGATGATACATACAAGGGCGCTGACGAGGACGTTGAATACTGCAGGGCTTTAGAGCAGTATCTTTTGAACGGCGGCGAAAAGCCGAAAGCTCCACGTTCTTCGGGCGATATAATATCCGAGGCTTTCAAAGGCTTCACCGTTGAGGAATACCGTGACTATATCCGTAACTTTATGTCAAAGCCTGTTGCCGGATTTGAAAATATGACCTATGCCGACGGCTATTATAAGCCGATGATCTCGCTTGTAAAGTACCTCACAGAAAACGGTTTCAAGGTGTATATCAACAGCGGAGCAGAGGTCAATCTGCTTCGTGAGCTGTCAAAGGATGCTCTCGGAGAGTACATCCCTCCATATCAGGTTATCGGCACAAGATACGGTTTCAAGGCAGAGGGTCAGGAAGATACCAAAGCCCGTGACTATACTCCGGCACCTGATGAAAAAATAACCTTTGACGGTACCTCAAAATTCAAGAACCTAAAGCTGAACAAAGTTGTCAGCATATTTAATGATCTTGGCATATCACCGCTTCTTGCATTTGGAAACAGCTCGGGCGACCTTGCAATGGGACAGTATGTGATCCGGCATGGCGGAAAGGCGTACATGCTCCTTTGCGATGATACCGAAAGAGATCATGGAGATATCGAGGAAGCCGCATCCTTCAAGGAGGATTGCGATAAGCTTGGCATTGAGACAGTTTCCATGAAAAATGAGTTTACTACGATCTACGGCGATTTCAAGCTTGCTCCGTACAGCGAAGAAAAAGCCGAAGAATCAGTAAAGCCTGCGGCATAAAGTCGGTAAATGTCCGGGCAGTTTTGTCTGAAAATCAGTTAAAAATGGAGATTGTTCAAATTGAAAAAAAGAATTATAACAATAATAAGTATCATCATGATGATATCGATGCTGACTTTGTCGGGATGCACCAAAAAAGAAAATGAAAATAAGCCTGAAAATACCAAAAAAACCGAAAACGTTACTGAGACAGAAAAGGGAAATAAGACTGAAAATGTAAATGAACCTGAAAATACCGATAAGCCTGATGATGCCGATAATACTGATAATGTCAAAGAGGCCGGAAAGGAAAAAATAGGTATCATCGGTGCAATGGATGTTGAGGTAAGCTCATTAAAGGATGCTGCGAATATCACAAAGAAAACAGAAATAGCAGCAATGGAGTTTTGTGAAGGAACACTAGGCAAGAAGGATGTTGTTATCGTAAAGTGCGGCATGGGCAAGGTCAATGCCGGAATATGCTCAAATACGCTGATAAATGATTTCGGCTGCACAAAGATCATCAACACTGGAGTAGCCGGTTCTCTTGACAATCAGATCGATATCGGTGATTTTGTTATATCTACAGATGCGGTACAGCATGACTTTGATGTAGAAGCTATTGGCTTTAAAAAGGGTGAGATACCATACACAGGACTGTTTGCCTTCCCTGCGGATGAAACGATGCGCGCAGCTGCAGTCAAGGCAGTAAAGGAGGCTTCTTCGGATAGTCATGTATTCGAGGGCAGGGTCTGCTCAGGCGACCAGTTTATATCTACAAAAGAGCAGAAGGAAAGGATCATTTCCAACTTTGGCGGTATGTGCTGTGAAATGGAGGGTGCGGCGATCGCTCAGGTTTGTTATCTGAATAAAACACCGTTTGTGGTAATACGTGCCATATCGGATAAGCCTGATGAAACTGAGGTCGTTGAATACAAGGAATTTGAAGCCGAGGCTGCCGCAAACAGCGCAAAGATCGTTACATATATGATCGAAAACATGTGATCGGTTGATCTCCTGCATGCCGGATCATCAATGGCACAGGTCAACATAAATACTATTGCATAAAAAACAAACGGAGGTCAAACAGAATGAAGAGGAAAATAGCAATACTCTTAGTGGCATCAATGCTGATGTCATTCTCTGCCTGCAGCAAGAAGCAGGAAAGCAAACCGGAAAAAACAGAAACAAAAAAGACGGAAGTTTCTGCGCAGACGGAAAACACGCAGGACAGGGAGACTGTTTATCA
>CACZSY010000055.1 GCA_902783965.1 uncultured Lachnospiraceae bacterium | reverse complement strand
TTGCTGAAGGATTAAAGATTGTCGGTTCTTTCCTAACTCATGCACCGGCATAACGACAGTGGAGATCACACAGGATAATGCCTGTAAAAGATTGGACTCCCACTGAGACTATGTTGTTTCTATACTAACCACTTATAGAAGTGGGAGTCTTCTTAGGCGAGATAAATTATCCTATGGTGGGCTTACGAAAATTCTTGCATATAAAAAGAATATATGATAAATTAAAACCTATCAAGCAAATAGGTGAAAACCAATAAACAAGTAAAGGAACATACTGAGATGAATTTTAACACTGTTTTGCTTCATGATAAATCAATTAATAATTATCCGGACAGGGAAATGCTTCCGCCTGTTTCCCAGGTATCGGCTTTTGCGTATGAAAGCATGGAAGAACTGGAAAAGGTATTTCAACATAAAAGTATGGGATATGCATATACGCGTATAGGAAATCCGACCATTTCTGCGCTGGAAAAGAGGCTCAGTGCATTGGAACATGGTCAGGTGGCGATATGCACCGGAAGTGGGATGTCTGCGATTACGTCATCGGTACTTGCAGTCTGTACCAGTGGCGATGAGATTATAGCCTCAAGTGGATTATATGGCGGTACGATCGGATTATTTCATGATCTGGAAAAATTGGGGATACATACGATATTCATTGACAATCTGACAGAGGAGAGCTTGAGGCAGAATATTGGAGAGAAAACCAGATTAGTCTTTTGTGAAATGATTTCAAATCCTTCTCTCAATGTGGCAAATGTTCCGGCAATCGCAAAAGCAGCACACGAAGCAGGTGTTCCGCTGTTTGTGGATTCTACTATAGCAACCCCGTATATAGTTAATCCTATTACGCTTGGTGCAGATGTAGTGATCCATTCCACTTCAAAATATTTAAACGGCGGTGGTAATGCAATCGGAGGAGTCATAATTTATTCAGGAAAATTCAACTGGGATTTTGATAAACATACTGCGTTATCAGAATACAGGAAATACCGTTCTATGGCTTTTGCGGTAAGACTTCGAACAGATATCTGGCAGAATACGGGAGGGTGTCAGTCACCGTTAAATGCTTTTCTTACATATATTGGAATGGATACATTAGGGATCAGAATGGAAAGAATATGTAAAAATGCAGATGCACTGGCAAAGGCGTTATCGGAAACAGAATCTGTAGAAGTTAATTATCTTACTCTAAACGGACATCCATGCCATCCGCTTGTGAACACTCTGTTAAATGGATATGGTGGTGGAATATTAAGCTTTAGAGCCGGTTCAAGAGAAAGAGCATTTGGTATCATAAACCATTTGAAATATGCCTGTATTGCCAGCAATATCGGAGATGTACGTACTCTTGTAATACATCCTGCCTCAACGCTGTATCTTAATGCGGGAAAGGCAGAAATGGAAGCGGCAGGAGTGTACGAAGATACCATAAGGGTAAGTGTTGGAATCGAAGATGAAGAGGATTTAATTGAAGATTTTTTAGAAGCGATCAGGAAGACAGATAATTTGATATGATGGCTTAAGAGACTTCAAAACTGTGAAAGGATCAAAGGGATAATAGATGATATCTGAAGAATTTGATATTTCAAAAATCATTTCGAACCTTGAAAATACACAGGAAATATCTGACAGTGAACTGGAATTTCTTATTGATGGTAATTATGATACATCAGAACTGTTTTCTACTTCTGATAAGGTCAGACGCAGATATTACGGGACAGATGTTTATCTGCGGGGACTGATAGAATTTACGAATTACTGCAAAAATAACTGCCTATATTGTGGCATACGTGCAGATAACAGAAAGGCGGTACGTTATCGTCTTGACAAAGAAAAAATTCTGAATTGCTGTCGGAAAGGGTATGAATTGGGATACCGTACCTTTGTTTTACAGGGTGGTGAAGATCCATATTTCACGGATGACAGGATATGCAATATCGTTTCAGAGATACACAGGCTTTATCCTGATTGTGCTATTACTCTTTCAATTGGAGAAAAATCAAAGGAAAGTTATCAGCGTTACTATGAAGCAGGAGCCAGGCGTTATCTTTTACGGCATGAAACTGCCGATCCTAAGCATTATTCCAGTCTGCATCCTGACAGTATGTCGTGTGAAAACAGAAAACAATGTCTTTATAACCTGAAAGAGCTAGGATATCAGACCGGTACAGGATTTATGGTAGGATCACCTTTTCAGACTACAGAAAACATTATTTCGGATATTCATTTTATGCAGGAGTTACAACCGGAAATGATCGGTATAGGACCTTATATAACTCATTTTGATACACCGTTTCATGAATATCCGAATGGAAGTGTTTCGCTTACATTGAGGTTAATTGCGATTTTAAGGCTGCTTTTTCCATATGCACTTATTCCTGCGACAACTTCACTTGGAACACTTGACCCGTCAGGGCGGGAAAAGGGATTAAAAGCCGGGGCCAATGTAGTGATGCCGAATTTATCTCCTGTTGATGTACGAAAAAAATATGAATTGTATGAGAACAAAATCTGTACCGGTGAAGAATCGGCGCAGTGCAGAGGTTGTCTTGAAAGACGAATAAACAGCGCGGGATTTCATATTGTCAACTCAGTGGGGGATTGTATCCGCAACTGTTTTTAAATTTTTTTGATAAAAGCCTATTGACATAGTAAGTAAGTATGGATATAATTAGCCCATCACAGATTTGAAATTATTTAAGGAGAGAGAAATGAAGTCTATAGGTATCTTTGCAAAAGAGAATACTTGTATGTGTTGGCGAATGTTAGAATTCAGGGTAAGATCTGCAGAATTGGGCATTCGTAATACTTTATTTTGCCTTAAATGATAACTGTACTAAAAATGTACAAAGCAGATTTTTACTCAGGAGTTCATATAAACCTCTGAGTTTTTTTTATTCTGAAAGCGGTAAATCACAATGGATGAAATCATTATTGATCTAGAAGCATATAGGAAAATGGAGACCGCCGCAAAAGACGGGTATCCGCATGAAAGCTGTGCGATACTGCTGGGGGCCGGTAATGTCATAAGCGATATTAAGATAATAAAAGAAGGCGCAGGCTCATGTATGGCTGAAAGCTTTTATCAGATAGATCCATTGAAACTGTATGAAATAGAAAAAGAAACAGAGCGCAGATCCCAAAAGATCATTGGTTTTTTTCATACACATACATTTTGTGAAGCACTTCTTTCAGATGAAGATAAAAACTATATGATACCGGAAATGATATATGTTGTTCTCTCATTAACGGAGACTACTGTTAACAGGCTCAAAGGATATAAGAAAGAAACAGAAAATGAAAGGATTAAAGAGTACGAGGTGAAGATGATCTGATCATCCCGTCGGTGAAATGATATGAAAGTATATATTTCAGCTACATTAAGAAGTTTTTTCGGAAGAAATAATTCGATAGAGGTTTCTAAAAATACTATAAAGGAGATGCTGGAAGATCTGACTGATGAATATCCGGAATCGACCAAAATATTATATGACGATGAGAAGAAACTCAGACAGTTTATTCAGATTTTTGTAGACGGCGACAACAGAACTAACAGTAAGTACTGGGATGTAGAGATACCTGATAACAAAGAAGTCCTTTTACTTCCGGCAGTAGCCGGCGGAGCACCGGTTAACAGTATTATCCCGGATGAGAGAAGAAAAGCGGTTTTCTTTGACGATGCTGAGATAGAGAGATTCGGAAGACATCTGCTTCTTAAAGATATAGGAGTAAAGGGTCAAAAGAGGATTAAAGCCGCAAGGGTGGCCGTTGTAGGAGCAGGTGCTCTTGGATCACCGGTAATTCAATATCTTGCGGCAGCAGGTGTGGGTACGATAAAGGTTATTGATTTTGATGAGGTAAAACTTGAAAATCTTCAAAGCCAGGTGATCCATACAAGCAGGGATCTGAATCGCCCCAAGGTCGCTTCTGCCAGAGATAAGATTAAAAATATCAATAGAAACATTAAGATCGAAGCGGAAAACATCAGGCTTGAAGCCGATAATATTGTATCGGAGATCGACGGGTATGACATTGTAATAGATTGTACCGATAATTTCAAAGCCAGATATCTTATTAACGATGCATGTGTTCTTTGCAATATACCGCTTGTTTTCGGAGCAATCTATCAGTTTGAAGGTCAGGTCGGAATATTCAATCTTGAAGGCGGACCTTGTTACAGATGTCAGTTCCCTGAACCGCCGCAGGCCGGTCTGGTCCCGAGCTGCTCTGAAGGCGGAGCAATAAGCCCACTTCCGGGAATAATAGGAAGCATACAGGCTAACGAGGCTCTTAAACTGATACTCGGAATAGGAGAACATCTTGATGGAAAACTCTTGATAATAGACAGTCTTTATCTGACATCAAGGATCCTTAAGATAAAGAAAAAAACTGACTGCGCCGTATGTACAAAAGATGCGAAGATCACGCGGGTTGAAGACTTTGATTATGAGGATTTCTGCGGATTAAGGGAGGTTGAAGAAGAAATACCTATTGAAGGATTTACCCCGGAAGAGCTTACTAAAAGGCTCGAGAGCGGAGAACCGATCACTATTGTTGATGTCAGGGAACCTCATGAGAGAGCGATACTTCGCTTCCCGAATGCGATCGTCATTCCGATAGGACAGCTTTCCAGAAGAAAGAACGAACTCAATCCGGAGCAGGATACAGTATTTATCTGCAAGGAAGGAAAAAGAAGTGTTCTGGCTATCAATACACTTCGCGAAGCGGGCTATGTTGGCCGTATGTACAATTTAAAGGGCGGATTGGATGCTATGAAGGATCTCATCTTCCCTCATGAAGGAGCATGGCTGTAGTTAATGATTAACATACTGTTAAGGTGTTAATATAAAAACAATTATTTAGGAGGAATTAAAATGGCTCATGAAATAGCTAACACAGATTCTATCGTCGCATTGGGAGCTAAAGCAGCGTATAATCTTGCCAATGTCACCAAAACAAAACCACAGTACGGAGCGCTTACACCTAAGTGGCTTACGAAATTTCTTGAATTCAAGGGACTTGAAACAGGTATCTACAGAGTAAATAAAGTAGTTGAAGGAGAGACTCCTCTTGATGTTTTATGCTCACAGACCAAGAAATCTGACATAATCCCTGAAGGATATATTGAGTATGAGACAGAACCGAGAGAATATCGTCTCAATTCTATTTCAACGATCATCAATGTCAATACCGCGATCGAGGACGTTTACAGCGCTCCTTATGATCAGGTTCAGGAACAGCTTGGTCTTGCGATCGAATCGCTTCGTGAGAGACAGGAAAGCCAGCTGATCAACAATGATGATTACGGTCTTTTAAAGAACATAGCAGACTCACAGAGGATACAGACAAGAAATGGAGCACCTACTCCGGATGATATGGATGAACTTATAAGTAAGGTATGGAAAGAGCCTACGTTCTTCCTTGCTCATCCGCGCGCTATCGCTGCATTTGAAAGAGAATGCACCAAGAGAGGAGTTCCACCGGTAACTGTTAATATAGCAGGAGGCAACTTTATTACATGGAGAGGAATTCCAATCGTTCCGACAGATAAACTTCTCGTTGACGGTCTGAAGAATCCTAAGTCACAGAACGGTAAGACCAATATTCTTCTTATTCGTACAGGTGAAGCCAAGAGAGGTGTTATCGGACTTTTCCAGGCAGGACTTAAGAACGAGCATTCCAGAGGATTGTCGGTTCGTTTCAGAGGAATTGATAATAAGGGAGTTGCATCTTATCTCTTATCTTTATACTGCTCAGCTGCTATCCTTGCAGACGATGCTATTGCGGTTCTTGAAGATGTAGAGGTGGGTGAATACTATGACTACGATTGATCAATTCTCTGGTCTCCCGAGTGCAGAGGCTGTAGGAGCATTGGCCAATGCGTTGTTTCCTGATCTTACCGAAGGAGTTTATGGAGTATCAGGACAGGCGACGCCTGTCTCAGATGTTCCGGAGGTTAATTCATCGGATCTGACAAGAGGTTATGCGACAAATACATTTGATTGGGAGCATCCGTTTGCCTATGGTGGAAGTTCACAGGAACCATACTTTAATAAAGTGGAAGCCGTGAGTGCACCGGAAGCGGTTTTCTCTAAGGAAATAAGCGATATTCCCCAGGTGTCAGATCAGGGTTCGACATCTTACGCCCCTGTGGTCCTTTCAAAGAAACAAGCGCAGGAACAGGGAAGAAAAATAGATGCGCCTACTTCTCTTAACGGGGATAAAACCGAGAACAAAACAGAAAGAACTAATTCAAGAAACGATTCAATAAGGATAGGAAGCAAAACACTTTCACAGATAAGAAGCGACTTCCCGATCCTCTCTGAAGAAATAAACGGTCATCCTCTGGTATGGCTTGATAACGGTGCGACAACACAGAGACCTAAGGCTGTTATAGACAGACTGTCTTATTATTACGAACATGAGAATTCTAATGTACACAGAGGAGCTCATACACTTGCTGCAAGATCCACTGATGCATATGAAGAAGCAAGAGATACCGTAAGAAACTTTATCGGTGCTTCATCATCACAGGAGATCGTATTTGTAAGAGGAACGACGGAAGCTATTAATCTGGTGGCTAACGCTTACGTTAAGCCGATACTTAATCCGGGAGACGAGATCATAGTTTCTATACTTGAACACCATGCGAATATTGTTCCTTGGCAGCTGATCGCACAGTCAACCGGTGCAGTGATAAAGGTTATTCCTTGTGATGAAACAGGTCAGCTCATTCTTCATGAATATGAGAAACTGTTTACAAAAAGAACAAAATTCGTAGCGGTAACGCATGTTTCAAATGTACTTGGAACAGTTACTCCAGTTGAAGAACTTACGGCAATCGCACACAGACATGGCGTGCGAATCCTTATCGACGGTGCACAGTCGGTTGCTCACATCCCGGTAAACGTTTCGGCACTCGATACAGATTTCTTTGTGTTCTCGGGACACAAGATATTTGCACCTACGGGAATCGGCGTCGTATACGGAAAAAAGGAACTTCTTGAAGCGGCCGAACCTTATCATGGCGGAGGCAATATGATAGCCAATGTAACATTTGAACGCACCATTTACAACGCTATCCCTAACAAATTTGAAGCGGGTACGGGAAGTATAGCTGATGCTGTAGGTCTGGGCGCTGCATTAAAATATCTTTCAGAGATCGGAATGCCTTGTGTATACCGCTGGGAGCATGAACTGTTGCAGTATGCAATGAAAGAAATGAAGAGCGTTAAAGGAATTCACCTTATTGGCACGGCATTAAACAAGTCTTCGGCACTCTCTTTTAAACTCGACGGATATTCTGATGAGGAAGTGGGCAGCAGGCTTGACAGTTACGGAATAGCTGTTCGTACCGGTCATCATTGTGCACAGCCGGTATTAAGATATTTCGGATACGAAAGTTCAGTTCGGCCGACTATTGCACTTTATAATTCACCGGATGATATTGACGCACTTGTAAAAATTCTTAAGACATTTGCATAAACCTCAATGCGAAAGGAGCAGAAATGACAATTATTGTAGCAGGAGAAAAGAAAGAAGTAGAAGACGGCTTAAACGTTGCAAAGCTCATAGAGCTTGAGAAGGTTGAAACCCCGGAATACGTCACGGTTTCAGTTAATGAAGAGTTCATTGATAATGGAGCATTTGAATCTTATATCCTGAAAGAAGGAGATGAAATAGAATTTCTCTATTTCATGGGAGGAGGAGAGAGATAATGGCATTTACCAATGAGCAGCTGGAGAGATATTCGAGACATATCATCTTAAAAGAGATTGGCGTTAAAGGTCAGAAGAAACTGTTAAATGCTAAAGTACTGATCATCGGAGCAGGAGGTCTAGGAGCACCGGCCGCAATGTATCTTGCGGCAGCCGGAGTTGGTACGATCGGAATTGTTGATGCGGATGTTGTAGATCTTTCGAACCTTCAAAGACAGATAATTCATTCAACTGACGATATAGGTAAGAAAAAAGTTCAGTCGGCAGCAGAAACTATGAAAGCGATAAATCCCGATGTGAATGTGATAACGTATTACGAATTTGTAAGCAGTTATAATATCATGGATCTGATAAAGGATTATGATTTCATAATTGACGGTACCGATAATTTTCCGGCAAAATTCCTTATCAACGATGCGTGCGTAATGGCGAAAAAACCTTTTTCGCATGCAGGTATCATCCGTTTTAAGGGACAGCTTACAACGGTTATTCCGGGAGAAGGTCCATGCTACAGATGTATCTTTAAAAATCCACCGCCAAAGGATGCGGTTCCAACCTGTAAACAGGCCGGAGTAATAGGAGCAATGGGAGGTGTCATCGGTTCTCTTCAGGCAATGGAAGCAGTTAAGTATATTACGGGTGTCGGAGAACTGTTAGTGGGATATCTTTTAACATACGATGCACTGAATATGGAATTTCGTAAGATCAAGCTTCCGGCAAGAGGAGATGGATGTGCGGTATGTTCAGATCATCCGACGATCACCAAACTGATAGACTATGAACAGGCTGCCTGTGATCTTAAGAGTCATTAAAGCTTAGAGAAGTTTTGAGGTGATTTACAATGAGAATTACAATTAGTCAGACAGATTATGAGAGTATACTTGATCATGCAAGAAAAAATCTTCCGGAGGAAGCATGTGGTCTGGTTGCCGGTCAGGATCTGTCTGACGGTACCAGAGCGATCAATAAAGTTTATCTTCTCACGAACATCGATCATACTAACGAGCACTTCAGTATAGATCCAAAGGATCAGCTTAAAGCTATAAAGGATATGAGAGCAAATGGATTAAAACCGCTAGGAAACTGGCATTCTCATCCGGAATCGCCGTCGCGTCCATCAGAGGAAGATAAGAGGCTTGCCAATGACAGCAATGCAAGTTATCTGATACTTTCACTGATGGATCAGAATAAACCGGTTCTTAATGCTTTTCATGTAGAGACAGTTGATGGTGAGAAGGTTGTCAGAAAAGAGGAATTGATCATAGTTTAGCCAGATACCGTCATAGGCTGTGGATGACTTGGGAGCGGTATCGGAAGTCAACGGATAGATTAAGCCATAGATTTAAGCTTAGAGAAGAAAGGAAGAGAAAAATGGAAGAACTGGGATTCGAAGTAGATGATAAAGTGGATATTACGGATGTTAATTGTCCGGTAACATTTGTAAAGACCAAAGTAGCACTCGAAGAGCTTGACGAAGGTCAGATCTTACAGGTACATCTTAATGACGGTGAACCTGTACAGAATGTTCCAAGAAGCATCAAAGATGAAGGTCATGAAATATTAAGACTCGATGATAACGGCGACGGAACATTTGAACTGTATATAAAAAAGGTTGGAGATTAAAAACTCCACAGACAGGTTGAATTTGAGCTGACATTTCTTGTTATGGATCAGGGATATAACGCTGAAAACAGAACATTGATAGAAAGCAATGCTGAAGCGCTTGGTATTGTAGATTATTTTCTATTAATCGGATTAATCGGAGGTTTTTCAGCAATGATAAAAGTACTGTTCGTATGCCACGGCAGGAGTAAGGACTACTGTTTTGTATAACGCACTATGCGAACTTGTGGGGCAATAATCGGCATTGTATGACCGTCATCGTGCTACGGCACTACGGTCGGACTACGAATGACGGAAGAGAAAATAGTATCTGTAGAAGTGCTTGGTAGTCGGGTAATAACCCTTAAAACGATAGCATTATTCCTATCGTTAAAAGGTAGAACCCCTTAAATGCTATCGTTATAATGTAGGAAATGAGTAGTCAGAGAAACTACTTGATTTCTGGGAACTGTTGAGTGATATATGTCACGAGCCTTTATGGCCAATAAACCAAAGGAGCGTGATGCATATGCAGAAACCAACAGGGATTTATGAGCTGCCTATCCAGGAGAAATATATGATTTCTCTTAAAGAGGCAGGGTCTTACTTCAACATCGGCATTAAGAAAATGAGAAGAATGGCAGAATTGAACGAAGGTGGATTTGCTTTATTCAATGGAAACAGATGGCTTATCTGCCGACCAAAGTTTGAAGAGTATTTATTGAAATTGATGAAGAATCCGAGCAAGGCAGCAGAGGTCTTGGATGAGGATGATTAAAATGTTGGATATGTTTTGTCATCAATACCACGTTGAGACTGTCGTGTTGATGTCAAAAGTGAACACAGTTAAGGGTTAAAACTCTTTTATTTCAAAGGCTTAAAGCAGTGCTATCGTTAAACGGTAGCACTGTTATAAGCCTTCACTTTTTGCAAGAAGTATTTATGAATTCTGGTATCATCGGTCATTTCTGGGTGAAAGGCTAAACCAATCTGATTTTTATACTCTACACCGACGATATGCTGATCTACTGCTACAAGTATTTTTGTGTCTGCTGATACTTCTGTAATATATGGAGCTCGGATAAAAATCAGCGGGAAATTTTCTATCTCTCCAACATTAGAAGAGACAGAAAAACTTCCAAGCTGTCTTCCGTATGCATTTCTTTGGACTGTGACAGGAAGTGTGGCAAGGTGCATGGTGGAATCATTCTCTAATGATTGTGCAAGCAGAATAAGCCCTGCGCATGTAGCCAGTGTTGGAACACCTTGAAGAATCATGGCCTGTAATGTATCAAAGATTTCGAGGTCTCTTAGTAGCTTCCCCTGGACAGTACTCTCACCTCCGGGAAGTATGATTCCATCCAAATTTTCCAAATCTGATTTTTTTCTTATTTCAATGCATTCAATTTGTTCATTGAAATGATCGGCAATGGAAACAAGCTGTTTTTCATGTTCTATAAATGCCCCTTGAACTGCAAGGATTCCAATTCTCATATTTTACTTGCCTCGTTCTTCCATGATGATTTTAATTTCACTAGGATTTATACCAACCATAGCTTCTCCAAGATCTTCAGAGAGCTTTGCAATCAAGTTAGCATCCTTGTAATTGGTTACAGCCTGGACAATGGCGGCAGCTCTTTTAGCAGGATCCCCAGATTTGAAGATGCCAGAACCCACGAATACGCCTTCTGCCCCAAGTTGCATCATAAGCGCTGCGTCAGCTGGAGTTGCAACCCCACCGGCTGCAAAGTTTACAACAGGAAGTTTGCCGTTTTCGTGAACAAATTGAATGAGATTGAATGGAACCTGAAGCTGTTTTGCTTCCTCATATAATTCGTCTTTTGACATGGCAGTGATTTTTCTGATTTCGGAATTCATTTTTCTCATATGACGGACTGCCTGTACAACATCTCCAGTACCTGGTTCTCCTTTGGTACGGATCATGGAAGCACCTTCGTTGATTCTTCTAAGGGCTTCTCCAAGATCTCTGGCTCCACAAACAAAAGGAACCTTGAACTCTGTTTTATCAATATGGTAAATATCGTCCGCAGGTGAAAGTACTTCAGATTCATCAATATAATCTATTTCGATTGCTTCCAAAATCTGCGCCTCAACGAAATGCCCAATACGGCATTTGGCCATGACGGGAATGCTGACAGCCTCCTGAATACCTTTAATCATTTTAGGATCACTCATTCTTGATACGCCTCCAGCAGCACGGATGTCTGCAGGGATTCTTTCGAGAGCCATAACGGCGCAAGCGCCAGCGGCTTCGGCAATTTTTGCTTGTTCAGGTGTAGTAACATCCATGATTACACCGCCTTTTAGCATTTGGGCTAATCCTTTATTTAATTCATATTGTGTCTGATTCATTTTATAAAAACCTCCTGAGTAAAAATGTTGTGTTTTGATGGAATCTATTTTATAATAAAACTGGTTATATCGAAATATCCAAAATTAAATTGAAAAAAATTCCAGATTGGAGTGGTAGTATGCTGACATATGACTTTGAAAATATAGATGGCCCAATTTATGAACATATTTATAAATGCATTAAAAATGATATATTATCGGGAAATATTCTGCCAGGAACAAGGCTTCCATCTAAAAGAAGTTTTGCTAACAATCATGGGATTAGTACCATTACGATTCAAAATGCATATGACCAGTTGATTAGTGAAGGATATGTATATACTCTTCAAAAGAAAGGGTATTATGTGTCAGAACTTCAGAAAATGACAAATAGAATGGTTCCTTCTGGACGTATAACTTATGATATCGTCATTCCAGAAAAGGAAATATGTGAAATTGATATTTCGGGAAACAGCATTTCTTCTGATACTTTCCCTTTTTCTGTTTGGACCAAAATATCACGGGAGGTTATGGCTGGTAAAAAAGAAGAATTGATGAGAGTGGCTCCGATATGTGGTGTTCAAGAGTTAAGAGAAGCAATCTCCGATCATCTAAGATCCTTTCGTGGAATGATAGTGGATCCAAATCAGATCATTGTGGGCGCTGGAACGGAATATCTTTATGGTTTGCTGACGGAACTTTTGGGCAATGAAAAGAATTATGTCATAGAATCTCCAGGATATAAGAAGCTTGTTCAAATATACAAACAACGTGGTATAGATTGTAGGTTTGCTTCAATGGATAAGGAAGGAGTAACAGTAGAAGGTTTAGAACATTCAGGAGCAGACGTGGCACATATCTGTCCCAATCATCATTTTCCTACAGGGATTACCATGCCTGCAAACAGAAGGTATGAGATCTTATCATGGGCCAATAAAAAGGACGGTAGGTATATTATTGAGGATGATTATGACAGTGAGTTTAGAACTGTCGGGAAGCCGATTCCAACCTTGTTTTCTATTGATGCTTGTGAAAAAGTAATCTATATGAATACCTTTTCGAAATCTTTATCTCCTACTATTCGAATTAGCTATATGGTCTTACCTGTGCATTTAGTAAATTTATTATTCCGTACGTTGTATTTTTATTCTTGCACAGTGTCGAATTTTGAACAATATACACTTGCTGAATTTATTAGACAGGGAATTTAAGAAAAACATATTAATAGAATGCGTCTGTATTATATGAGAAAAAGAAAGCAGGTTATGGATATTGTTATGCATAGTAAACTTGTTCCATATTGTGAAATATGGGAAAATGATTCTGGACTCCATTTTCTTCTTAAACTGAAAACCACTATTTCTGATCAAGAAATAGAACATAAACTTATGGAACGAGGAATACGAATAAATACCTTG
>CACZSY010000054.1 GCA_902783965.1 uncultured Lachnospiraceae bacterium | reverse complement strand
CGATAAAAAGAAGATGAAGCTGAAAGATGCCAATCTACCCCAGATAGTCATGGAGCAGACGCCAAAGTATCTTAGGGGCTCCAAGGTCCCCATTGTTAAAGCCAAGATAGGACCCAAGATAATGAACTTCATTTGCGACGAGAAGGTTTTTGATCTTATACCTATAAAGAAAGAAGTGAAGTGTCTGGTAAGCGGTATCTACATCATGGAAGTCAAGGGCGCAAGGGGCGGTCTTGAAAAACCGAAGACAAAGGCCGAACTTAAAGCCGAAGCAAAGCAGGCGAAGCTTGACGCGAAGAATGCGAAGCCTAAGGTAAAGCCAGGAGCGGACGCACCGGAGACGGACAAAGGAAAGAAGAAAAAGAAATAGATCATAAAAGATAATATATATTAAAAAACGATAAAGGAATTGACAAGTAAAGCGTATTCTATGGAATGATCATATTCCGCAGAGTGCGCTTTTATTGTTTTTATGCACCGGGGAGACATAATTATGTACTAAAAGACCTGCCGCCTAGCAAAGGCAAGGTGGCATTACATATTATAAAAGGAGAGATACGTATGGCAAAGTTTGTGATTGAGTGTCCCCACTGCGGAAAATATGCAGAGGCTAATTCGGGGCTGTTTAATACAGGAATATTTGGTAAAAAAGAAATAGCATGTCCGTCATGTGATGAAAGGATAAATGTTATAACAGACAGGTTTACAGCCCGAAAATGTAATCATTGCGGTAATGAGGTAATATTCGATCAGGCGAAAGCTGATAAAGCAAAGTGCCCCGTATGTCATGAACCGGTAAATGAGTTATCGGACATGAGCAAGATGGGTGAATTCTGCTGCGAACAATGCGGTATCAGCCTTATTGCGTCAAAGGATTCAAAGGATTATACCTGCCCTGTATGTGGATTTATCAATGATGTACAGAAGCGCATAAAACAGGAAGAAATAAAAAAGAGCGGCAGGATCAGCGTTATAAAGTATGAAGGCGATAACAGGACTTTTATATGGAAACACCCTATAGAAGACTTTAACATGGGAAGCCAGCTGATCGTTCATGAAAGTCAGGAAGCAATCTTCTTTAGAGACGGCAAAGCGTTAGATACATTCGGAGCGGGGCGTTATACTATTGAAACCCAGAAGCTTCCGTTAATAGGCAGCATTTATAAACTGCCTGTAGATCCTGACGCGGTATTCCATTCGGAAGTATACTTCATCAACATGGCTACACAGATGGGGATCAAATGGGGTACCGATACCAAAGTGAAATTGTTTGATCCTTCATCGGGCATGCATGTTGAGATCGGAGCGTGCGGAGAATTTAACATTCATGTGATAAATTCAAGAAAACTGTTGTTAAAACTTGTCGGAACTCAAAACAGTATGCTGCAGAAAGATTCGATAGGTGATCTGGATAAAACTGATGGCAAAGCATATTTTCGCGCGACGGTAATGATGAGGGTAAAATCATTTCTTGCAAGAACGATAAAAGATAACGGATACAGTATTCTTGAACTGGATTATCATTTAGATAATCTGTCAGCTTCATTGAAAGAAAAAATTAATAATGACCTGTTTGAATACGGACTTGAAGTGTCGGAGTTTTTTATTACCAATATCTCTTTGCCGGAGGACGATAAGAACTTTAACCGGATGAGACAGCAGTATGCCGACCAGTATCTGAGAGTGAGAGAGGAAGATATCAGAAAACGTGAAGCGGAAGCTGCAGCGGAAAGAAAGATGGTAGAAGCGCAGACTGAAGCACGGTTGAAGATAATCGGAGCGCAGGCAGATGCCCAGACACGTAAAATGCAGGCAGAAGCAGAGGCACAGGCATATAAAATGCAGGCAGAAGCAGAAGCCAGCGAGATGAGAATGAAGGGCTATACATACCAGCAGGAAACAGCACGGTTGGTCGGAAGAGATGCCATGAAGAATGGAATAACCGGTAACGGAAGCGGAAGTTCGGGAATAGGAGAACTTGCGGGGCTTGGTGTGACACTCGGAGCAATGGGCGGAGTTATGAATATGACCAAAGATACATTTACTCCATTTCTGGAAAATGCGGGTGAATTTGGAAGGGAAGCTGTTGGGAGCATTAATAAGGACGAATGGGAATGTATGTGCGGAAACAGAAGAGCGACCGGAAAATTCTGCAATGAGTGCGGTTCGCCAAGACCGGAAAAAGCAAAAGATGATCTGTGGGACTGCCAATGCGGAAATAAAGGAATAAGAGGAAAGTTCTGCAATGAGTGCGGTTCACCAAGACCGGAAAAAGCAAAAGATGATCTGTGGGACTGCCAATGCGGAAACAAAGGGATTAAAGGGAAGTTCTGTAATGAGTGTGGTTCGCCAAGACCGCAGTAAAAACAAATGGATTAATAGCTGAAAAGAAAACCTCTGGCATATATGCTGCAACGTGATAGGGGAGATGCCGAAGGTTCATTATATGATGTTGGGCTGAGATTCGACTGAGTTGAAAAAAGAGGAGACAGGATATGAAAAGTAGTAAAAGAAATGGTCAGATAATAATACAATTGATAGCTTTGGCTGTTTATAACATGATTGTCTTTATAATACCTTTTGACAGAACGGATATATTCTGGATCGCGTATTCCTTTGGAATGCTGGCATTGATAATACAGGCATTTGTCACCACATTATACTTTGAAAAGTTTAAAACGGTAAATAGCAGGATATTTGCGCTTCCGGTATTAAGGATACTTTTTATTTATCTGATCGTTCAGATGGTGATCTCGTTTGGTTTTATGATAACAGGCGATAAAGTTTCATTAAGATTTCCGGTAGTGCTTTGCGTACTTAATCTGGCATTTTCGCTGGTTGGGACAATGCTGACTGAAGGAATACGGGAAACTATTGTTGAAGTCGAAGAAAAAAGTGCTGGCAGAATATCGAAGATGGATACTATGAAATCACGTATGATATCAATGCAGAACAAGGCGGAGTATGACATAACTGTAAAAGAAGCAGTAAAAAAACTGGCGGAAGAACTGAAATACAGCGATCCTGTCAGCAATAGTAAAAGTGTGCCGATTGAAGAAAAAATAGAGGACAGTATAGATAATATCGGAAGCCTGCTTGATGCGAAGGATAAAGATGCCGTAATAGAAAAATGCGATGAGACGATAATCCTTATCAAAGAAAGAAATTCTGTTTGTAAAGCAGGTAAAGTGGTGTAGCTTACAAAGAGATTATTAAAGAAAAAAATTAATACATGTACAATCAAAAGTAAGGAGACCAGCTATGACAGTTTTCAAGTGCAAGATGTGCGGAGGCACATTAGAGATCAAAGAAGGTTCAACAGTGGCGGTATGCGAATACTGCGATACAAAGCAGACAATTCCAAGGCTTGATAATGAGCGGATTGCCAATCTTTATGACAGAGCAAATCATTTCAGAAGGAACAACGAATTCGATAAGGCAGCGGGAATCTATGAGCAGATACTGAATGAAGATAATACCGATGCGGAAAGCTACTGGTCGCTTGTGCTTTGCCGGTACGGAATAGAATATGTGGAAGACCCTTTGACAGGAAAGAGGGTTCCGACCGTAAACAGGACGCAGTTTACATCAATCTTTGATGATGATAACTACAGATCTGCACTCCAATATGCAGATAGCCTTCAGAAAGAAGTATATGAAAATGAAGCAAAAAGCATTAATGAGATCCAGAAAGGGATTCTTGCGATCTCACAGAAAGAAAAGCCTTTCGATGTGTTTATCTGTTATAAGGAAACGGATGCCGATGGCAGACGAACGCAGGACAGCGTGCTTGCGAACGATCTTTACCACCAGCTTACCCAGGAAGGGTTTAAGGTCTTTTTCGCACGTATAACTCTTGAAGACAAACTTGGTACAGCATACGAACCATACATATTTGCTGCGTTGAATTCGGCGAAGGTCATGGTGGTGCTCGGAACAAAGTCCGAGTATTTTAACGCAGTATGGGTAAAAAACGAGTGGTCGAGATATCTTGCGATAGTAAAGACAAGCAATGGAAAGAAGGTGCTTATTCCGGCATATCGTGATATGGATCCATATGACCTTCCGGATGAATTCTCGCATCTGCAGGCACAGGATATGTCAAAGCTTGGATTTATGCAGGATTTGATCAGGGGAATCAAGAAGATCATAAAGAGCGATGAAGCAAAGTCAGCAGTAAACGAGCCGGTTCTTGTGAATGACAACGGTAATGCCAAGTCTAATGTCGCACCTTTGCTTGAACGAGCCTTTATGTTTCTTGAGGATAGAAATCTGGATGAAGCAGATAATTATTTTGAAAGAGTGCTTGACCAGGATCCGAAGAATACAAGGGCGTATCTAGGAAAACTGATGATAGATATGGAAGTAAGTGACGAAAAAGAATTGGAAAATTGTATTTATCCTTTTGATGATAGTTCCAATTATCAAAAAATCCTTCGTTTTGGTGATAAGGAATATGTTGAATATATTTCAAAGATAAATGAAAAGATAAAAAATGATATATATGATTCAGTATGTAAGATTATGAAAGACGCAGCCGAAACGACAGATTCACAATTGGCGGAGAAACAGTATACTCTTGCTGTACAGAAACTTAAGCTGATACCACGATGGAAAGATGCATCTAATATGGTACAGGAGTGTCTTTTATCAGCAAACAAAAAACATGATGAATATGTATTAGAAGAGATTATGTCTGTATTGGATTCGATACATCCGATGGAAGATAAATGTGAAGATTCATATAATAAATTTAAAACAGCTGAAAAGCTGATCAAAGAGGAAAATATAAATAATCCTGATAAAAAAAATCAAGTTTTGGAAAAATACAATGAAATTCAAGAGGCGCTTGAAAAAGAAAGCAATTATCAGCGATGCCTGGAAGAATATAGTAATATTGAAAAATATTATCCTAATATTAGAGTAGAAATAATAAAGAGTCTATATGATAAGCTTATTGAGATAGGAGATTATAAAAAATCATTGCAAATGGCAGAAAACTGTAAGAATACTTATGAAAGACTGCCTAAGATAAATAAAAAGCGAGAAATGAAGATCCGTAATTATTTATCATATTCGATAATTGGGAAAATTGCAGTATTGTTTTTTGTTTTAATACCAGTATCAGTTCTAGTGATATATAATAGTTCAATGTTAGAATCGGAGAGGTTTTTTATATCATACTTTCAGAAAGCGATACTTCTTATGGCATTCAATTGTGGGTTTATAGGAGGTATTTTATTTAGATTTCATAGTGGATCACTCAAAGTTGCTATATTAATGACGCTGGTGCTTGCTTCGGCAACTTATATACCATTTTATTTATGTGGTATGTTAAGCCAACAGGCTTACATAGAAATACTTATTTTGTCTATACTTGGAGATGTATGGGCGTATTCGTCTATTAAAAGGTGGTTAGGCAGACCAATTCCTAAATTTGGAAGTAAGGACAAATAAATTGCCACCCAAACTCCTACAACAAGAGAAAACGATAATGACAAAGAACAACTTTATAAAAGTGATATGCGTCAATAAAAGTCAAAAACAAATAATCCGATTGAAATGTTGCAGGATTTATGATAGAGTATGATATAGGGAAGCACTCACGACAGGGTGGCAGCCTCCGGATTTGTGTAAAACGGCAATGCCGTAATACATAAGAAGGAGGTGATGATCATGAGAACATTTTTTGAAATTGTAATAATTTTAAGCGAGATATTGAAATATCCGACATCTCATATAAATGTTCATGTACTGTTTATCATCTTTCTTATCAAAAACAAAATTTCTGAATTGAGAAAAAAATAAAAAAATGCCAATCCTGTCTCGACCACAGGATTGGCGGTGTCCGTAAGGACAAATAAGCTACCAAATCCGAAGGCATCCACTATTGGAGTGGGTGCTTTCTTTATTTAGGATTATAACACAAGTATTAAAACGCATCAAGCACTTTCGCGGCGGACTTTAGTATGAACCATTTATGATAATGTCCTAATATACCCCAAGGGAAAATGTCCCAATGTGTTATAATACTTCCATTTCATTATGGAGGTG
>CACZSY010000053.1 GCA_902783965.1 uncultured Lachnospiraceae bacterium | reverse complement strand
TTTCCCTCACTTGTTTCTTCTCATCTCCGCGAAGAAATCCGACATCATCGCCGAACATTCTTCCATAAGCACTCCCGTCACCGTTTCTATCCGGTGATTGAATTCCTTCATATGGAACATATCGATTATCGAACCGGCGCATCCCGCCTTCTTATTCATGGCTCCTATCACAACTTTATCAATACGTGACTGAACAAGTGCGCCCGCACACATCTGGCATGGTTCAAGAGTAACATACATCGTACATCCTTCAAGTCTCCAGTCACCTACAACCTTACAGGCTTTTCTGATGGCATTGATCTCTGCATGCGATAAAACGCTTCCTTCTATGTTGCGCCGGTTATATCCTCTTGCGATAATATTCCCATCCTTTACGATAACACAGCCGATAGGTACCTCTCCGATCTTTAAAGCCTTTCTCGCCTGCTGCAAAGCCTTTTTCATAAAGAATTCATCTGTCTTATCTTCATTGATCTTATCTTTATTGATCTGTATTTTATTATCTGATAAATCCATCTCTTTATCCAAATCTATCTCATTATCTTTATTCTAAAATTCTATGTCCATGTACCAGTATCCGAACTCTCCGTATTCACGCCGGCAATCCCTGACACCCTTAAAATCCTTGAATCCGAACATTCCGGCCATGAACTTTTCTCTGTCCCTGTACAATCCAGGCACGCCGAGAATATATTCAAATCCGTCTTTATTTCTCTTCTTTGCAAATATCAGATGCCTGAAGGCATAATATCCGTGCAAAAGAAAGCTGTTATTCGCAAGCACCCATTTATCCATAGGAAAAATTCCCATATCCTGAGGTTCCAGCTTGACGCACTCAACGATCTCGTCATCTTCAAACGGATACATACCCGGATATTTTGAAAATATCCTCGTTGCCACACTGTTGTTCTCTCCGTTTTCAACCTCTCCGCTGTAAGCAAATTCTTCATTCGGCTTAGACTCATCATACATTTGCCTCTGTTTTGATCCGTCATACACAACGTTTCTTTCCGACTCATCATAAACCGTATTATTATTTGCTTCCTCATTTACAGCATTTCTTTTCGGTTCTTCATAAACAGTAGTTCTTTCCTGCTCTTCAAAACCGCTCAGATCAAGGTTCTCGTCCTCAAAATTCACACTCTCCGTCTCCTTCTGATATGATATCTCCGGCAGCTTCTCAATATCATTTACTGAATCGGCGCCGGCTGCATTGACAACTATTCTGTTCGTACTGTCCGCATCAAAAACAGCATTTTCAAGCTCAAGTTCCTTATCATCCCAGACGGTTGCATAATATTTATCGGAATCATTTAAAATAACAATGCCTGACAGCTGTTCAAGCCTCATTCCGCTTCCCGCGATATTATCGGCTCTCGTCTCATAAGTAAAATCACAGCTGTTATTTCTTATCCTGCCGCTGCCTAAAGGGATCATCACAGGTCTGCTTCCGTCTCTGTAAAATATGAACAACTGTGGTCTTCCCTCTTTAGCAGAAATCTTAACATTCATTGTAATACGGCAAATGCCGTTTCTGGATTCGATCCTTGCATAACCCACACTCTTTTTTTCCCGATCCGCACTATACTCGTGCACATAGGCTATCCATCTTCTATAATCTCCCAAAGTACTTCCCCCTAAATATGTATTAAATCTCATAAAAACTTTCTTCATGCGTTTTCGTGCCTTTGGTATAATGTGCGCATTGGTTGGCGCACATTATATCCGCTTCGCGGACGGCATCCTTCGGAAGCCGCCGATGTCCGGCACAAAAACGCTTCATGCGTTTTCGTGCCTAATTAAATATATTCGGGTATTGGAAGATTATTCCATTTTTTCACAACTATTTTGTAAATGTTAGGAACAACATTATTGCATTGATCACGAGAAGGATCAGATTGATTCCGATAATTCCTCCAAGAAATCTTTTAATGCCTGCATTTCCTTCATTAACAGCTTCGATTATCATATCGAACTGATAAGAGCTGACTTTTTTTCTCTCATCCTCATCTGCCCTGATAAGAGTAACAACTCGTTTATCAAAATTTCTGATGAAAGCGTCAACGCCTTCCTGCCCGGCAAGTATCTTTTTAATCGTATCTGTAAATTCCTGATCCGGCTCAAATTTCAATGCAGATATCTGGTCTTTGATCCTTTCACTCTCAGCCCTGATAGACGCTATATCATCATTGATATTCTTAAAAGTCTCCTGATCTGAAACAGAATTTCCTTCATAATCCTTAAGCTTGGCTTCATAAAGCATGAGCATCTTATTATATGCGCTTACCTTCTCATCATATGCATTCAGGCGCTCGCCGTACTCTCCGACTTTTTCGTCATATGCATTCAGGCGCTCACCGTACT
>CACZSY010000052.1 GCA_902783965.1 uncultured Lachnospiraceae bacterium | reverse complement strand
CAGCTGCAAGTGCCTGCTGCTTAACAAAATGCATGGAGTCTCCGTTAAACTGTCTTTGAGCTATGTAGGAGCTTGCCGAATGTATCATCACAAGACCGAATAAGACAAGAAATAACGTTATGAACAGGAGACCGTAATCAAAATATTCATTGAACAGCCTGAACCTGCGTTTGTTTTTATTTCTATCCGTTATCATACTTTACCACCTGATCACCTGTTGTAAGGAACCGTCTGCTTTCTTACGGTTTTCCGGTTCCCCGGATTATTCCGACCGCCGGATCTTTAAAGATTCCTGACAAGTTCTTTAAACATTCTTCCTCTTTCTTCATAATTGGCAAACATTCCCCAGCTTGCGCATGCCGGAGAAAGAAGCACGCATTCACCAGGTTTCGCTTCTTTGGCGCAGATATCGACCGCTTCCTTGAGGTCTCCCGCGAACACATAATCATCAAATCCGCACTCTGAAGCCTGATGCGCTATGAATTCTCTTGTCTGGCCAATAAGAACGAGTTTTTTGACTTTCCCGTCAAATGCGTTGATCCATTCTTTAAAATCATTTCCTTTATCGTAACCGCCGCCTATCAGACAGGTCTTAGACTTCATCGCCTGGATCGCTTTGATCGCGGCGTCCGGATTGGTTCCCTTGGAATCGTTATAATATTTTACCCCGTTCTTTTCGCACACGAACTCTATCCTGTGTTCCACAGCTTTGAAGTTCCTGAGTCCTTCCCTTATACATTCGAGCGGCACATTAAGACTTAAAGCCGCCGCTATAGCAGCCATCGCGTTCTCGTGATTATGCTTTCCGATTATATTAAGTTCATTGACATCTATTATCTGCGTCACTTCGCCGTTCAACGCCGCCATGATAATGTCTCCCTTAAGATACAAGCCCTCTTCAAGCTCTCTTTCACTGCTGAAGAAGATCACTTTACATCTGAGCTCTTTCGCCCTTTTTCTTAATACCTCGTCCTCATAATTCAATACGCAGACATCAGACGGTTCCTGATTCATTGTTATATTGAACTTTGCGTCGATATAATTTTCCATAGTATGATGTCTGTTAAGATGATCCGGAGTGATATTGAGTATCATAGATACATCCGGTCTGAAACGTTTTACAGTCTCAAGCTGGAAGCTTGAAAGCTCCGCCACCGTGACAGATTCATCAACCGTGTTCTCGACAAGCTTTGTATACGGGATACCGATATTGCCGACTACAAATACCGACTTAAAATACCGCGACATTATCTCGCCTGTAAGAGCCGTCGTGGTGGTCTTTCCGTTGGTTCCGGTAATACCTACTATCCTGCCTTTGGAAAAGGCGTAGGCAAGCTCTATTTCACCCCAGACAGGTATATTTTTCTCACGCATCTTTAAAACAATATCAAGGTCTGTCGGCACTCCCGGGCTCAGTATCAAAAGGTCCGTTTCGTCCATAACAGATTCCGGAAGTTCTCCGACTATTATCCTTATTTCCTCTCTTGAACGAAGTTTCCCCGCCACTTCTTTGGGATCTGTCTTCGGATTGCTGTCATATAAGACAACACTGCCTGCCAGAGGCGCGGTCAGATCCGCGGCCGCGATACCGCTTATTCCCGTTCCTACTATCAATAGATTTAATCCGTCAATCTTCATCTTGATTCCTCCGAGTATAGACTTTCTTCTTTCTTTACATTCAAATACGGAAGTATATTTTCAAAAAGTTCTTTTATGACCGGAGCCGCTATAGCTCCTCCGTAGAAGCCACCCACCGGTTCGTCTATGAATACCATAGCCATTACCGTCGGCTCGTACGCGTCCGCAAACCCCATAAAGGAAGCAATGTATTTTCCGCTTCCTCTCGGAAGTTTCTGGCTTGTAGCCGTCTTTCCTCCTATGTTATATCCCTCTATAGCCGCCTTATGTCCCGTTCCGTCCGCAACGACTTTACAAAGGATATCCCTCATCAGGGCTGAAGTCTTTTCCGAGATTACATTTTCTTTGACCGGAAACGACAGCCTGCTGACAATATTGCCCTCACCGTCCGTAATATACCTTCCGATGTGCGGCGTCACAAGTTTTCCGCCGTTAACCGCACAGGCGCAGGCTCTTATCATCTGCATGGGCGTGATCTGAAACGACTGTCCGAATGACATCGTTGCAAGTTCTACAGGACCGATATTATCCAGTTTATGCATTATCGAATTGGCCTCTCCGGTCAAGTCTACTCCTGTAGTCTCGAATAATCCCAGCTTTCTGTAATACTCATACATCTTAACGGCGCCCACTCTTGCCCCCACCTCCATAAAGACAGGGTTGCAGGAATTCATGACTCCCTCCACAAAACTCTGGGAACCGTGCCCGCCCGCCTTGGCGCATCTTATCTTTCTGTCTTCAACAGTAAGATATCCCCTGCAGAAAAATCTGTCTTCGGGCTTAACACAGCCTTCTTCGAGCGCCGCTACCGCCGTTACTATCTTAAATACCGAACCCGGCTCATATGTATCGCTTATAAAACTGTTGCGCCAGAAGGCGTTAAGTTTTTCTACATCGGTAGTCTTGCCCTCTTCCCCCATATCCGTTGGATCGTTGGGGTCAAATTCCGGCGCGCACGCCATAGCAAGTATCTCTCCGTTGCGCGGATCCATTACAATGATCTTTACGCTCTTTGCGTTCTTGGCCTCCCTGACTCTTTCGCAGAGCTGTCCGGCAAAACTCATTATATTAACGTCCAGAGTCGTAACAAGATTAAATCCCGGCGACGGCTCCGTCCTCTCCTCGCTTATTCCCGCAAGCTCGATCCCCGTGGCAGTCGTATAGGTAAATATCTTACCGTCCCTGCCTTTAAGGTATCTGTCGTATTTTACTTCAAGTCCTATGACTCCCTGGTTATCCGCTCCGGTAAATCCCAGTACCTTTGCGTGCAGCTTATCGTAAGGGTATATCCTGAAGCTGTCCTCATCAACGATAACTCCGTCCAAAGAAAGATTTCTTATATCATCCGCCGTTTCCTTGTCAACACCGGATCTTATCTTTTCTCTCGATGAAACCTTTCTGACTTTTCCGGAAACCTCTTCCCTGTCCAGTGAAAGTCTCTGTGACAATTCTTCGATAACCTTCTCTTCATCGGTTATCTGGCTGTGGATAACACTTATATTGCATACCGCCCTGTTTCCGGCAAGTATGACTCCGTTCCTGTCTGTTATAAGACCTCTGGAGGCTTTTATCCTTCTTTCTCTCGTATGTACAAGATAAGCTGCCTCTCCGTAACGGTCCGCCTCATAGAGCATCATATAGCCTACTCTTGAAATGATGGCAGCCGCTGCGATCACAGATATGACCAGCATCCGGAACATGCCTTTTCTTACAGATACCTTAACCAATTATGCACATCTCCGAAGATTCGTCAATACTATTCTATGTGCAAGGCATCAAAAGTAACTCATTAAATTCTTACGGTACCTGTCCTCTATCCGTATTCCGTCCTCCGGACGGTTCCTGTTAAAATTCCGTTACCAGATCAGAATCAAGAACTCCGTAATCAAGCTCGTCTTCCGGAATATCAAGATTAGCGATATCATCTTCCGGAGTCTTCGACGGATCGTCCGGTTT
>CACZSY010000051.1 GCA_902783965.1 uncultured Lachnospiraceae bacterium | reverse complement strand
TCGATCTTTTCTATCTTCCCCTCAGCGATATGTATTATCTTATCGGAAAGCAGTTCTAGCTCCTCCGCATCATGGCAGGCCACTATTATTATCTTGCCGGCTTCTTTAAGTTCTTTAAGGATTGCTCTTACAAGCTTTACGCCGTTCTCATCTATGGCGTTGATCGGTTCATCAAGTATCACAATATCAGGCTTTTCCATTACTGCGCAGGCGATCCCCAGCTTCTGTTTCATTCCGAGGGAATATTTTCTATACTTTCTGTAATCGTCGGGATCAAGTCCAACTGCCGTTAGTGTCTCCTTAATATGCTCATCGCTTATGATGTTTTTAATACCGGCAAGGATCTTTAGATTCTCAAAACCGGTATAACCACCAAGAAATCCGGGATTCTCTATCAACGCACCTACACTTTCCGGAAACGATATGTCTTTCCACAATACTTTTCCGTTGATGTCAACCGTACCTTCAGTCGGTCTTATCAGACCGCAGATGCAGCGCATGAGCATAGTCTTACCGCTTCCGTTCTTACCTTTAAGTCCATACACAACACCGCCCTCAAGTCTTAGGTTGATGTCTTCAAGAATTGTTACTCCTTTGATCTTCTTTGTAAGATTTTTGATCTCAATATAGTTTTCAACCATTTTTATTTCCCTTTCATATCAATATTTTCAGTTACTATTTTTAACGTAGCACACACCTTGTAAAAAGTCACGGGAGCATTTCTAACAAATCCCGTGTAATGCAACTCCTTGATCAGTTTTCATTTATCAGTTTTACAGCATACTGACAGACACTATCTTCCTTTATATATGGACTCATATTTATCGAATGAAAAATATACAGATTATCTATCTCATCAGCATCTGCAAAGAAACCAATATTAAAAGTCATACTTTCATCCTTACCGATATAGTTTATATAATAATCATTAGGATTCGCTTTCTTTTGTTTTTCAGTACATATCGCCCCATCATAATAACAAATTGCTATTTCCGGCAAACGGTTTCCAGCAATATGTGCATAATCAAGTTTTCCATTCTCCTTTTCAAAGAAATAATAACCTGTATCATCAAAATCCATACGTAAACCTTCTTTATTTTTTTTCATCTTCACAATTGAAAACAGGTTACTGATACGCAGAGTTTCAACCCATGGATGATTGCTTTTAAGAGTTACATTAACCATGATAAATTTGATTTCTTTTCTTATCATCAACGGTTTAGCCTTATCATATTGTTCAGAATCCATATATTCTTCGACGTTATCTTTACTCGCTGAAAAAACATGATGATATAGTTTTTTAAATTCTCCATTGTCGTCTACAAGATTATTATATTGATCAATATCAGCAAAGAATGATCTATCCAGTTCTTCCGCATTATCATATATCTTAACATCATTGATCCTAATATGATCCATCATGTCATAAGGCAGGAATTCTTCTCCGATCTCCTTGATCCTGTCGCTTAAAAGAACTTGATCTGTAGATTCAACACTGACTCCATAATCCCATTGATCATATTTTGATACCAGGCTTTGGCACTCTAGTTCTTCATTAGTTCTTCCAAACGGATATGTAATACCACTATATACTTTTTTATTCTCAGGATCATACTCATACTGCGGAGAAAAACCTGGAGCATAATGCAGTTCTCCATCGTAGTTTTTATAGTATTCAATAAGATCCACATCTTTTCCATCATCAGTTTCAATACTAAATGATGATCCTTCAAGCGAAAACTTAGAAGTGTCCACAGCGGCATCTGTGGTCCCGGTGTTGTTCGGGTTTTGAATTTTATAAAAAACAATACCTATTATTACCAAAATAACAACACCGGATATTGATGAAATAATACTTTTCTTTTTTGGGGTATACATTTTGCTACCTTTCTTTACCATTGATCATTTCTGTTACTATTTTTAACGTAGCAAATATCTGATAAAATGTCACGGGAGTATTTCTAACAGATTTAAAGACGAAGGAGTGAAAAAGTCTGACCAAGGTCAGACTTTTTAAGGGATGACTATCTATAAATCTATATCAAATACTCCATCGGCTTCCAACTGTTCTTTTAATGCTTTACGCGCACGATAGACTAAGGTTTCAACAGCATGAACGGATTTCTTCATTATCATCGCTGTCTCTTTATTGGATAATCCTTCAATATATGTCAACCAGAGAACTTGCCGGTATTCCGGTTTCATCCTGTTTATAACATGATGAACATATATCTTCGTTTCATTTTTTATGTATGAATTTTCAATATCTTCCTGATCGTTCTGCACTTCATAACACATGTCAATCGGCACTTCTTTACTTTTCAACCGACGTCTGAGATGATCGAGCGCTATATTTCTCCCTATAGTATATAACCAGGTTTTAAATGAACTGATTCTTTTGTCGGGTGGTCTTTTGGTAAACAACATGAAAAATGTATCCTCTGCCAGATCTTCCGCAGAATAGATGTCATTTACGATACTGTTGATATACAACGTCAAACCGTCTTTATATTCCTTTACGATCTCAACTAATCCGTCTATGTCACCCTGTTCCCGAAAACGGTAGTAGTTTTCTGTTCCTTTATCCATAGTGACCTCTCAATCTTTACTGTATAGTTACTTGTATATTCCCATTCTCGTCTATAAAAGGATAAGGAAGCGTACTTTCAATTTCATTTCCATTCATAATAAACCTATCACCATGCAATTCACAATAAGTTAAAATTCCTTCAGTTGTATCCCAATTCTGATCCTGATATCTTCCGTCACCAGATCCAATATATCGCAGATTTGCTTTGAATAAATCTTTGTTTTCGAGCAGCACATTGGCAATCTCAAGGATCTGTTCTTTGGTCAGATTGAAATAATACTTTTTGGAGAAATTGTATTTTATTGAATCATCTTCAGCATATTTTTCATAAAACTCATCATGTACTTTCATTCCATCCTGAATGTCTATCTTAATATCCAGGTTACTATTGGCATTATTGATCAACTGTTCCAGATCATTATAATTATTCTGATTGTCTAAGTATATAATTTTTTCGTATATTTCAATGATAACAGGATACTTATATTCAGGCTCATCATTTGTATTCATCTTAAATGCCAGTGCAGGCCATATAACTGATCTGTATTTATCGAAAGTATCAGGATAGTAGTTTTCTAACAAACTCTCTCCTGTTCCTTTATTTAAGAAAATACAATTTATAGTATTCATTGAATCTTCCCATGATCCTGTTTCAGAATACGGTTGTTTATCATTATCTGATATTTTCTCTTCTTTGTTATCTTTGGTATCAATTTCAGCTGCGTTTTCAACGTCTGCCGACTGATCCGGCTCTGTATTTCTATATTGGAATACACTGACACTTATTAATACTGCTACACATAAACATGCCATTACTGATGCCGTTTTTATCACAGCTCTCTTTCTTCTCTTTTTCTCTTGTTCATATTCATTGATCCTGGTCAAAAGATCGTCTGCCATCTCTTTATAAGTCTTCATTATAAAGACCTCCCTTCGTGTAAGATTTGTTTTCCTTTTAACTATAACACGAATATTAAGCAAGAAACCTCACAGTTTTAATAAAAAATTTTTTCAAAT
>CACZSY010000050.1 GCA_902783965.1 uncultured Lachnospiraceae bacterium | reverse complement strand
TCTTCGCGTCCTTCCTTTTCTCATCCGCGACAACGGATATATTGTTCTTTCTGTCAAATACCATATAGTTCTCGGCCTCAAATCCGCCGTCCCTGCAAGTAATCTTCGTTCCGGATATCTTAATCGACTCTCCTTCCTTCAACTTTAATAAGAATGAAGCGTCGCCCTCAAGTTTTGCCCTGTATATCTTTAAAAATCTGTGTTCCGCGATCTCCTTGGAAAGATATGCCGCTGCCTTCGGATTCAGGGCATAGACCATCACGCCCTCCACCGGTTTATCAAGTCTATGGACAACTCCCACATACGGATTAACTCTTTTTTCTGTTATATAAATATGATTTTTGATAAGACTGACCATGTCCTGCCCGAAAGACCTGTCGTCCTGCGATGCAATGAACGGCGGTTTATACACAACTATGATATCCTTGTCCTGATAGTAAATTTTTAACGAATTCATTTTAAAAATTCCTTCTTTTGATATATAATGATACTAGGGTCAAAAGAGTAAACTGACTCGTCGTGCTTGCACGTAAGAGACCGTAAGACTCTGCGGTCCGCCCCCATATGAGCAAGTGGGGAAAAGCTCCCGCAATCCCAAATACATTCGGAGGTACATAATGATTTTCGAGATTGACAAAGCAATTCTTTTATTCATCAGAGATTATATTGTTAATGACTATCTGACACCTGTCATGAAGTTTATAACTGCACTCGGCAATTCCGGCATATTCTGGATCATATTATGCCTGGCGCTTATGATTTATAAGCCTACAAGACGATTAGGCATTTACTGCACTGCAGCCCTCGCGCTTGAATATTTCTGCTGCACAGTGATCATTAAAAATATAGTAAAAAGAGGCCGACCGTACACAAAGATTGAAGGTCTGACCCCTCTTATCAAAAAACCCGGACAATACTCCTTCCCTTCCGGTCACGCTTCCGCCGCCCTTGCCGTAAGCTATACCCTCCTTCGGAAAGCTCCGAAGAAATTCAGTATTCCGATTTTTATTCTCGGCTTATTGATATGCTTCTCAAGATTATATGTAGCCGTTCACTATCCGAGTGATGTGCTCGGCGGCGCTGTTCTCGGAATCCTGTTCAGCTATATAGGTGATTTTGTTGTCGACCGGATCCAAAAACGATTTGTAAAAAATGACGCAGCGCCCGCGCAGGTCAAAGACTCCACTGCGGATTCATAAAAATCAGGGATATCGCCGATCCTTCCCCACACGCCTCGTGTGCACAGAAAACAGGGATATCGTCAATCCTTCTCAACCGTGCCGGGATCCTTCCCCGCACGCCTCGTGTGCACGCAAAAACGGGAAGCGGCAACTTCTGCTGCCGCTTCCCAGTATAACATAATATGATAACAGGGTCAAAATACCTTTTGACCCTATTATCGTAATATCTGTTCTTATTTCATCAAGTATCGTTTCATCAAGCTTTGCTTTATCACGTATCGTTTCATCAAGCTTTGCTTCATCACGTACCGTTTCATTAAGCATCGCTTTATTAAGTATCGATCACTTATATTGACTTCTGATAAAGTCATAAATCTACATAAGCTTTGTGAAGCATTCCGTCATGTTGCATCTTTCCCAAGGAAGATCAAGATCATTTCTTCCGAAATGTCCATATGCAGCCGTCTGTTTATAGATAGGTCTTCTAAGGTCAAGCATCTTGATGATACCCGCAGGTCTTAGATCAAAATTTTTCTTAACGGCATCTATGATAAGCTCATCCGAAACTTTTCCGGTGCCGAAAGTATCAACCATGATCGAGGTCGGGTTTGCAACTCCTATAGCGTAAGAAAGCTGGATCTCGCATCTGTCCGCGATCCCCGAAGCCACAATATTCTTTGCAACATATCTTGCAGCGTATGCAGCGCTCCTGTCAACCTTGGTGCAGTCCTTTCCGGAAAACGCTCCGCCGCCGTGCCTTGCGAAACCGCCGTAGGTATCAACTATTATCTTTCTTCCCGTAAGTCCGCTGTCTCCGTTAGGTCCTCCGATCACAAATCTTCCCGTAGGATTTATAAAGAATTTCGTATTCTCATTGATAAGCTCTTTTGGTAGGATCTCATCAAATACATATTTCTTGATATCTTTATGGATCTGCTCCTGGGTCACATCAGGATTGTGCTGTGTCGAAAGAACAACGGTATTGATATGACAAGGTTTCCTGTTCTCATCATATTCAACGGTAACCTGGGTCTTGCCGTCCGGTCTGAGATAACTTAAGGTTCCGTCTTTCCTGATCTTTGAAAGCTGTCTTGCAAGCTTATGCGCCAGCGCGATCGGATAAGGAAGATATTCTTCTGTCTCGTTGGTAGCAAATCCGAACATCATACCCTGGTCTCCGGCGCCGATATCCATATCGTCATCTTCTTCACCGTTTTTTGCTTCAAGCGCCTTATTAACGCCCATTGCTATATCAGCAGACTGTTCATCGATCGAAACGATGACTCCGCAGGTATTCGCGTCGAAACCGTATTCCGATCTGTCATAACCGATCTCCCTTATAGTATCCCTTGCGATCTTCTGTACATCAACATAACCCTCCGTTGTAACCTCGCCCATCACGAGTACAAGTCCTGTCGTTATCGCCGTCTCGCAGGCAACCCTGCTCATAGGATCCTGTTCAAGCAATGCGTCCAGAATACTGTCCGATATCTGATCGCATATCTTATCCGGATGTCCTTCCGTAACTGATTCTGAAGTAAATAATAACTTTTCCATTTTAATAAATTCATCCTTTACTGTACGGTGGGGGCTTTTCTTCATGTTGATGAGGGTATTGCCTTTGCAGCTGCGCCGTTTCCAGATCAACGCTGCTCTCTTTGCAGCTGTGCCGTTTCCAGATCAACGCTGTTCTCTTTGCAGCTGCGCCGTTTCCATTTCAATGATCCCGGCCTCTTTTATTTTGTGGTCGATGCCGTCAACAAACTGTAGATCGCCTGCAGGTAATAAACCGTTCCCACCTTTTTATAAGCCTTAACCGCAAACTTGTATGATGTTCCCGCCTTAAGACCTGTATACTTGTAAGTAGTTCCTGTAACCTCCGCTACTTTTACATAACCTTTCTTTGCCGTATCATACTGATATATCCTGTATCCGTTGGCGCCTGCCGCAGCATCCCATTTGATCGTGACGCTTGTCTTGTTCTTTGCAGTCACCTTAAGGTTTCTGGCCATATTAGGAGCCGTATAGGTTACATAAATAGGTGAGGTTCCCTTATACTGTTTACCCCTGTAAGTTCTGAAACACTTAACTACAAAACTGTATTTTTTAGCGGTACCCAGCCCACTAATTTTATAACTAGTTGCCGTAGTTGTAAAGGACTTTATAACTTTTTTAGTATCATTATTGATCTGGTAAACAATATATTTTTCCGCATTGGCAGTTTTATTCCATTTAAGAGTTACCGATGTATTGGTCCTGTCTGTTGAAGTAAATCCTGTTACATTTCCCAAAATAGTTTTGCCCTTCGGAACTCCCTTTACAATCTCGCCATTATCTATGGTATATATACCCGGCTCGAGAACATAATTAGATTCATGGTTGTTATCCCATTTTCCGGAACCGTTATTGAAACAGCAGGTAAGCAGTGTATCGCTTCCGAGATTTATGGTAAGCTCATCATATCCGCCCTGAATGTCATTGTACATCTTCTTGCCCGGAGCGGTTGTCCAGCCCTGACTTCCTATCTGATAGTGGATATATGTTCCGTTTGTATTTGCTGAAGGATATTTATAATAAATAACTACCTTATTATTGGTTGACAGTCCCGCAGGCGCCTTAACCCATACGCTCGCGCTTGATTCTCTGACAGAGAAATTTCCGTTTCCGTTGGAATCGATCTTGACTGTTCCCGAATTATTACCTGTAATATCATACCATGTCTCACCTGCATGCTTCTTTCCAACATACATATTAAGGCTTCCTGCGCTCTTATCGGTGATTATAGCCGCAAGTCCGGAATCGGCATGCGCGCTGTCGCCTTCAAGTGTCCATCCTATTATATCCGCGCCATTGAGATAATCATGTCCTGTACCGTAAGCATAATCCTTTCTTGCTTTAAGGAGTCTGTCGATCATAACCTTATGGCTTGCAATATTAGCGCTCGCATTTGAATTATTTGTTCCGTAATAATCTCCGTAAAATACACACGGATATCCGGTATTCCTTGTAAGGATCGCTGTATACGCCTGAACCTTGAAGCTCTCTCCTACAGTGCTTGTAGACTGTCCCGGCTGTGTATCATGGTTTTCAACAAATGTTACCGCATATTCAGGTTCTCTTTCAACAAGTGTTCCCTTGAAGAGATTAGCCATATTATAGTTGCCGTTCTGCTTTGAAACCGCTTCAAAATGATAATGAAGAGGGAAGTCAAAAAGCGACATTGTGTGTCCTGTAGTATTAAGGTATGAAGTAAGCTTTCCTATGTCTCCCGAATAATACTCTCCTACTGCAAAAAGATCCTTGCCTGTAGTATTTCTTACCGAAGTAAGCCAGTCCTTAAAGAAGGTATATTTGATATGCTTAACCGCATCAAGTCTGAAACCATCAAGATCCGCAAAGTTAACATACCATTTGCCCCAGCTTTTAAGCTCGTTGACAACCTTTGAAGAATCCATGTCAACATCCGCATACATCAGATAGTCATAATTTCCGTTCTCATTGTCAACCGGAGTATCCCAGCTTTTTCCGCTGAATCTGTAAATAGCATTGGACTTGCTCTTGTTATCATAATCAACGCCGTCAAAGCAGCTCGCATCCCATGTAAATGTCGAATACTTTCCGTTACGGCCTTTAAATGTAAATCTTGTCCACGATACAATGCTCATATTGCTTGTTACCACATTGTTCCTGTTTCCGCCGCTAACCTTATCCGCTTTAACACTCTCTGTTGAATCAGCGCCCGCTTTATGGTTTAATACCGTATCCGCATAAACCTTAATTCCATTTGCATGAAGATTCTTGATCGCTGCAAGATATTCATCCTTTGTTCCATACTTTGTTCTTGTGGTACCCATCTGGTTGAATTCACCCAGATCATAAAGATCATAAGGACCGTAACCCACATCATATGTACCCGACATTCCTTTATATGCCGGCGGAAGCCAAAGAGAAGTGATTCCCGCACTGCTCAGTTCCTTAGCCCTGTTGCCGGTTGTCTTCCAGAAACTTCCGTCATTTGAAAGATACCATTCAAAATACTGCATCATTGTTTCATTGTCGCCGGCCTTAGCAGGCTGCGCAAAAAATCCAGCAAAAATCGCCGCGCAGAATACAAGTACGACCGACAATGCTCTTACATTAAGTTTTCTCATACACACCTATCCTTTCATTCAGATAATAATTATTTAACGTACACTAGCGCAAAAAAGCAGGTTCTTTTCCTGCAGTTTTTTTCTGCGCTCGGATAAGTTTATTATAACACCTATTATCCCCATAGTCACTTGTTTTTGGGGAATCTTTACACCGCCCCTGTGCATCAATCGAGTAGGAGGGGGCTTTCCCGCTCCTACTCGCCTGCGCCGGGGTGC
>CACZSY010000049.1 GCA_902783965.1 uncultured Lachnospiraceae bacterium | reverse complement strand
GATTAAAGAAAATGACAGAGTAAAAACACTTGTAGAAAAAGAGGGATTTCCTGCGGGTACAATTGGAGTTGTTGTAAGTATTTATTGAATAAAATTTTCATCGATTTGAGAGTATATATTGAATATACCGTTGGTATATGATGAAATCAACATGAGATATATAGATTAAGAAAATTAATTGAGAATTATGCAGGATTATGATAATATGATGATAACTTTATAGCTTTTAAATAAAAGGTGATTATATGCTGTCAGTAAAATGGGATTATGATTTAAATAGAAAGAAAGCAGGTATAATAATATGTTTAATTTTACTTTTGGCCTTATATGGTTAGCTTTTTCAATACCAGTATTTCTTATTACTATTGGATTTTTCGGTGGAGAAAGTAATGGCATTGCGGCTATTACCTTATTATTATTTGTAATTATTGGATTTTATCTGATGATCAAAGGCTTAAAACAAATAATAAAGGATTTAAAAACAAAAAGATACGGTATGGAGTGTTATGGTATAATAGGCGATATTAAAGAGACTGGAGCATATAAAAATCATAGGCCAGAATATAAAGCTATAGTGCATTTTGTAAATCCGGAAACACATCAAATAGAGAAGCTTGAAGAAATAATAGGTTTTGATTATGACAAATACTCATTGGATTCGTATGTAAAATGTAAATACTATCAAGGTGATATTAATATTGAAGAACAGATTTATGGCTACATAGTTCCGGAAGCAATAAAAGAATACTTAGAGCCTTTGAGAATGAATTCTGGTGATTCAGGTATTTTAGTTAGTGATGACAGAGAATATGTTATTATTGATGGAGTGAGATACAGAAGAGAATACTAGTTGAATCGGACTTCGTGGGGTAAAAGAACTCGAATAATTATCATAAGCTCGCAAAACCTTTAAAAGGATATTTGCGAGCTTGTTTGTTTTAGGAGTGGTCAATTATGCAAAGAAGGATACTTCCCATATTGAAATACTAAGTAATTATATAAAAAGCAATTATTGATGGAGTCAGATATAAAAGAAATTATTAGTTGAAATATATGCTAACGGTTTTGAAGTTGATGATAATGATCATGAATTGATCAGCGGTGAGGATATTTACATACAATGAAGATGAGAAGATTATTTGAAAATTGTGTTTTCTGCAACAGGGATAATATTATGACTGACATTATATACGAGGATGAACTCGTTATGGCTTTCAAGGACTATGAGCCGATCAATGAAGGGCATGTTCTGCTTATACCTAAGGAGCATTTCCTTGATGTCGACGAGATGCCGGATGAACTGCTCGCACATCTCATGCTTGTTTCCAAAAAGATCGTAGCTGATCTGAAAGAAGTCTATCATCCGGCAGGTTACTCAATCATGCAGAACGGTGGTGCATTTAATGACGTTGGGCACTATCATTTACATATATTCCCGCGTTATGAGGGCGACGGCTTTGGATGGACATCGGGCTCCGAATCACAGAGCTTATTTGATTGCGGTATGGAAAAGGATAATTACTGGTTTCGTTACAGAACTGGAGCGATCATCATTCGCGACGGGAAAATGCTTTTTGTTAAGTCTGAGATCGGCGGATATTACTATATGATCGGTGGCGGCGTACATCTAGGCGAAGATTCAAAGACATGCATTGAGAGAGAAACCTTAGAAGAGACAGGTGTAAATTGTACAGCGAAGCGGATAGCGATTGTCAGTGAAAATTTTTTTAATGGCGTGGGAGGAGAAATAGACGGAAAAGAGTGCCATGTGCTTGAATGCTATTATCTAATGGACGTTCCTGATAATGCTTCATTTGAAACTGAAACGGATGCAGCGGAAGAATTGGTGTGGATTCCGATTGATGAGTTTTCAAAACATGATATTCGACCGGCGTTTTTGAAGCAGGAATTACAAGGAGTAATAGAGGGTGGTCCTCTTATTCATATTTTAAACGATGAGAGAAAATAGTTGGAGCTTTATTAATACGAGAGGGTGCAATATAAATATTTTACAGACAGAAGATAGAAGGAGGCTATATATATGAACTATTACATCAGTGATCTGCATTTATTTCATAAGAATGTGACAAGAGCCGGAATAAATTTTGATGACCGGCCGTTTGATGATCTGGAAGAAATGCATGCTGTAATTAAGGAAAAGTGGAATACCAAAGTGACCAACGCTGATACGGTGTATATTCTCGGAGACATGGCTATGCGTGGGACGCAGGAGGATCTGATCGCATTTGTATCAACGCTTAAAGGTCATAAGGTTATGATCAAAGGTAATCATGACGATATCAAGGATCAGCGATACAAACAGCTTTTTGATGAGATCTGTGATTATAAAGAGATAAGGGATACGCTTAATGGAGAAAATGTGAAGCTTGTGCTTTGTCATTATCCGATACTTATGTGGAAAGACCAGCATCATGGTTCAATTCTGCTGTATGGCCATGTTCATAATTCTATCGAAGAGGATTATTTCAAAAAATGTCTTAACGATATGAATAACGAAGATATGTTCGAAAGAAGAGCCGGAGATAAGATGCTGAGGGCGTATAATGTGGGATGCATGATGCCATATATGAATTATGAACCATGTTCATTAACGGAGATAGTTGCAAACTATGAGAACATTTTGATATTATTGTAATAGAGATTGTAACAGAGTTACAAGAAGGGAGCAGACTTTATGGGAGCTTATCAATGAACGTTCGGAATTAAAAGATATAGAAAGTGTATCAGACTGTATTATAGCGTATGTGGAAGCTACTAAAATGAAATTTTTCTTTATAATTGACGAATGGGATGCGATTATAAGAGAAGCTGAAAGTGATACCGAGATACAGAAGGCTTACCTAAATCTCCTGCGTGAATGGTTCAAAAACGGCAACTTCACATCAAAAGCTGTTGCCGCAGCCTACATGACAGGTATTTTACCGATAAAAAAGATAAGGAACAAGCGGCTGTATCTGATTTCGATGAATTCACGGTTCTTGAACCGGGAGAGTATTTGGAATATATCGGATTTACTGAAAACGAAGTTAGGGTATTATGTGACAAATATAATATGAGCTTTGAGAAAGCGAAAGAATAGTATGATGGGTATACTTTTTTGGAAACACAGTCTATTTATAATCCTTACTCGATCATGAAAGCAATGCAAAAGAGAGTATATCGTTCTTACTGGCAGCAGACTTCCGCTGCTGAAAATCTTGAAACGCTTATCAATATTAATAAAGACGGATTACAAGAGGATATAATAAAGCTGATTTCCGGTGAGCAGATAGTTGTCAATACCAGCAGGTTTAAGAATGATTTTGCAACTTTTACATCCAAAGACGATGTACTGACTCTGCTGATTCATTTAGGATATCTGATATATAATCCCGATACTAGACGAGTACGAATTCCGAATGAAGAAGTCAGATTTGAGTTTGATGATTTGTTACAGAACGCACGGAATACAAAGTTGGCAGGGCTGGTTCATAATTCCGAAAAGCTGCTTCAGGATACTTTGAACGGAAATGAAAAAGCTGTAGTTGATGCCATTGTGCGTATAAGAAACACAAATTATGCACCGATGTTTTATAATAACGAGCAGGTACTCCGCTATGTCATTAAGTTTGCTTATATCGTATGTATTGATTACTATCTTAAAGTTGAGGAACTGCCAACGGGACGTGGCATAGCTGATGTTGTATTCCTTCCAAAGCGTGATACTTCTCTTCCTGCGATGATAGTTGAATTGAAATGGAATAAGACTGTCGAGGGTGCGATAAAACAGATCAAAGAAAAAGACTATCCAAGTCTTATCAGTGAATATACCGGTGATATAATGCTTGTCGGAATCAACTATGACGAGGATACGAAAGAGCATTCCTGCAGAATAGAAAAAAAATGTAGTACAATAGTTATATCCTCAAGTTTTAAAGGATTGATATGGGGCTGCAGCAACTATCTATTGCGACAGCCCCATTTTGTGTTATTAGTAACTGTTGCGAAAATAGACATATAATGATATAATATGTCTATGAAATTGGAGGTGATCTATATGCTTATACAGAGGGAAATTATCAGACCATCCGCAGATTTAAGAAACCATTATAATGAAATATCCAGACAATGCCGTGAAAATAACGAGGCAGTTATTATTACAGTGAACGGTAGAGGAGATACGGTTTCTCTTGGATATGAAGAATATAAGAGAATGAAAGCAAGAATAGAACTTTTGGAAATTCTTGCAGAAGCAGATGAGGATGTTAAGTATGGGAGAGTTGCGCCTGTAAAGGATACTTTTGATGATTTAAGAACTCTTCTTAAGGAGGAGGGGCAGGCTTGAAATACGAAGTTATGCGAACAGATACAGCAGATTCCCTGATCCGAAAGATCGTTCTTCACATTGCAGAAAACTTTGGAAAAGATGTGGCATTGGAAAAACTGGATCATCTTGAAAATTCTATTATGAATTTGGAAGAAAACCCTTATATTGGGGTAGAACCGAAATACAATGTACTTAAGAGACAAGGATATCTGGTGCTTATTTTGGAAAAGGACCTGGTATTTTACAAGATTGATGAAAAGAAGAAACAGGTTATAGTTTATGCAGTTATAGACCAAAGACAAGACTATTTGAGTATTCTTCGAGGACTATAAAAGATAATAGGCTGATCCCGCTGAATGTAGTCTTTGGGGACGAATGAGTATAGTGAGATTAATACAATAGACAATTAATAGCAACGATCGGAAGGTTAATACAATGGAAAATAATCAGGAATCAGGAATGATAATCTATAAAAATCTGCTTGATAATATGACAGATGGTGCTTTTGTTATAGAGTATAACGGAAAGATACAATTGATCAATGTCTCAGCGATTCAGATGCTTGGATATGATGAGGATCATGTTATAGGAAAAAGCATGCTGGATCTGATGAATATAGACAAGAAAAATGATGAGTTCTTTGAATGTATCCTGGATGCAGTATATGATAAAAATCAGATGAGCAGGATCATTTCGTTTTTCAGGGATGAAACTGTAAGACATCTGAGAGTAGTAGTATCTCCAATCATGGATAAGAAAAACAATATTGCTGTTATTGTAATAATCAGTGATATGACGGAGTTGATCGACCTTAGCAATAAGAATAAGGAACTTAATAAAAAGCTGTCAGATTTTATAAACAGATTTGTACAGATGATGGTGGATAATATTGATTCCAGATCACATTATAATGCCAATCATACAAGAAAAATGGTTAAGTATGCAGATAAATACCTGGATTATCTTGAGGAAAATAACAGGGGTATATCAAGGAAACACCGCAGAGCTTTCATGACCAGCATATGGCTGCATGACATAGGAAAACTGCTTATTCCTCTTAAGGTTTTGGACAAGCCTTCAAGACTGGGAAACAGAATAAATGATATTTTTCAAAAGATAGAAGTAGCAGTGCTTTGTGAGAAGATCAAAATGCTTGAGGCAGGCGATGATCCTGACGCAACAGAAAACGGAACGAAGACCATAGAAAGACTGTTGCAGGCCCGTGAGCTGATCGAAGAGACAGATAAAAAGGGATTTATTGACAGGGAGACCGCTGAAAAGATAGAAGCCATTAAAGAAATGAAATGTCTTAATTCTTCGGGTGAATATGATCCGTTGCTTACCGAATATGATAAAGAGGCTCTTGCTGTGGAAAGGGGAACGCTTACCAAAGAAGAGAGGAAACTGGTTGAATCTCACGTGACTCATACATATAGAATGCTTAAGCAGATGGAATTCGGAGCTTCGTACAAAGATGTTCCGGAATGGGCCGGTAACCATCATGAGTTCCTTGATGGCAGCGGTTATCCGAATGGGATCAAAGCAGACAAGATCACATGGGAGACAAGGCTTTTGACAATACTTGATATATTTGACGCGCTGACCGCCGAAGACAGACCGTACAAACCGCCGCTGCCAGTTGAAAAAGCATTTGAAATAATGGAATCAATGCAAAAAGCGGGTAAACTGGATGCGGAAATATTGAAGGATTTCCGGGAGAGTGGAGCTTGGAAATAGTCTGTTGTTCATCGTTGACCTTCATCTGAGAAGCG
>CACZSY010000048.1 GCA_902783965.1 uncultured Lachnospiraceae bacterium | reverse complement strand
TGCTCATGTGGCGCGCACGGAGATTGCCGTGCAGGAGGGAAACAATGGCGCTATATAGAACTGCTCATGTGGCGCGCACGGAGATTGCCGGCCGCCGGGCAGACTTGAATTAACGTGTTAAGATACGGAGATAAATATTTATATTGAGATAAAAGTTGATATTGTCTCAAATTAGAAGTATAGTAAATACTAACTAAAGAAATGGAAAATGCGGAATCATGATCATGGAAAAGAAAGTATTAAAATATATAGAAGAAAACAGAATGCTCGACGATATAAAGAATGTGATCGTGGGCGTGTCAGGGGGCGCGGACAGCGTATGCCTTCTCTTGATGCTGGAACCGGTGTGCCGGAGTAAGAATATAGGTATTGCCGCCGCGCATATCAACCACGGCATCAGGGAAACTGCGGCAAGGGATGAAGAATATGTGAGGAGTCTGTGCGAAAAGCTGGATGTGCCGTTCTTCGTTCATTACTGCAATATTCATGAACTGGCGAAAGAAAAGCATATAAGCGTTGAGGAAGCCGGAAGGATGGAGAGATACGGTTTCTTTAAAAAGCTTTCAAATGAAAGAGAAAAATGTGTGACGGCGGTCGCACATAACGCCAATGATAACGCGGAGACTATCCTGTTTAACCTGATGCGCGGGAGCGGGCTGCAGGGGCTTTGCGGCATAAAACCCGTTAACAGCGGGATAATCAGACCTCTTCTGTGCTGCGAAAGAGAGGAGATAGAAGATTATCTTAAAAGCAGGAATATTGGATATATGACTGATGAGACAAACCTGACTCTTGATTACAGCAGGAATGTGATAAGAAATGTTATCATCTCGCAGGCTAAAGAAAAGATTAATCCGGCCGTTGTACAAAATATCAACCGTGCGGGGGAGTTTGCCGGCAAAGCGTTCGGGCTTATATGCGAAGAAGCTGAAAGAGCGCTTAATGACGTGATGATCTGCGTACCCGCGCAGGATGATATTCTTAAGGAAAGTCCGCTAATAAGAAAAGGCGGCACAAGGGCGGTCGCGGACAGTGAAAAACTCCTTAAGCTTTCCGGACCGGTCAGGGAAGAGGTAATAAGAAGGATGATCGGGATGACCTGTCACAGGATGAAGGACATTACCGCAAGGCACGTCGAAAGCGTAATGGAGCTTTTGACGCTGCAGAGCGGAAGACAGATATCTCTGCCTTATTCGATGGTCGTAAGAAACAGTTATTCCAGACTGATCTTTGATATAGTACAGCCCACAGACCTTATGGGTGCCGGCATGAACAACTGCGTTGGCACAAGCAGGAACGACAGTGCAGCAGATGACCAGATCGCGTATGAAACAGATAATGAGATCGCCTGTGAAAGTGACAGTCAGAGTGCCGATGAAGGCTGCAGGCGGATAGAGGTATCAAGAAAGGCTCTTGAAAAGAATGGAGAGCTTAAGGTCGGATTTTTTGGTAAAAATATTAAATTCAGGCTTATAGAACTTGAAAAAGCCGGTGATACAGATAAAGATTTCATTAAAAAACAGATTGAATCAAAAAATAACTATACTAAATGTCTGGATTATGATAAGATAAAGGGAAATATTTTTTTGAGAACGAGGCAGGAAGGGGATTATATAAGTATTGAGGGAGGCATGAAGAAGAAGCTTAAGAAATATTTTTCCGACATTAAGCTTGACAGGGAGTTAAGGGATAAAGTGATACTGGTCGCGGAGGGAGCAAGTATCATCTACGCTATACCGTACAGGGCGGGAAGCAGTTACTTTACGGATACTGATACCAGAAGGATTTTGGTCATTACGGAGGAACTATGATATGGAGAATTTAAGAGTACTATTCAGTGAAGAAGAGATCAATGCAAGAATCGACGAGATGGCGGAACAGATCAACAGGGATTATGAAGGAAAGACCATCAAGATCATAGGCATATTAAAGGGCGGAGTTTATTTTATGTGCGCTCTTTCAAAGAGGATCAAGGTTCCTGTGATGATAGACTTTATGTGTGTCTCAAGCTATGGAAATTCTACCCATGATCAGGGATTTATTGAGTTGAAAAAGGATCTGGAAGACGATATACGCTATGAAGATGTTCTGGTGGTTGAAGATATAATAGATACGGGAAAAACGCTCACTTATCTAATGGAAGAGCTTAGGACGAGAAAGCCGGCAAGCCTTAAATTATGCACACTGCTCGACAAGCCTGACCGCAGAGTGCCTGAGGCCGATGTGAAGGTAGATTATGTCGGATTTACGATACCTGATAAATTCGTGGTCGGATACGGTCTTGATTATGCGCAGAAATACCGCAATCTTCCGTATATAGGGGTTGTTGAGTTTGAATAAACCGGCAAAACTGTCTGTTTTAATGATTAAGGGGACTGAAAGGAGTAATTCATGAAAAGTTATTTTAAAGGGATCGTGTTCTATCTTATACTCATACTTGTAATAGTAGGACTGACCCTTGGTTTTGGAAATGATGTGAAGGATGGAGAAAAATATAATTATTCCGACTTCATGCAGGATGTTAAAAGCGGCAATTATTCGGAGATAAAACTTGTGCAGAACGAAGAAGTGCCGTCGGGTTATGTACAGCTCGTGGAATCGAACGGGACCAAAAGAAAGGTTTATGTACCCGATATCAATAAGGTAGTAAGCGATCTTGAAGAGATAAATATTGATTATGAGATGACGGATGTGCAGACTCCCAACTGGGTTATCACGACGCTTCTGCCTTATCTGATCGGATTTATCATAATCATAGTTCTCTTTAATGTGTTTACTTCAAGGGCTTCGGGAGGCGGCAATTCCAAGGTGATGAATTTTGGCAAGAGCCGCGCGAAGATGAGCACAAAGGATGAGAATAAGATAACGTTTGCCGATGTCGCCGGTCTTAAGGAAGAAAAGGAAGAACTTGAGGAGATAGTTGATTTCCTTAAGGATCCTGTAAAATATATCGAGCTTGGAGCAAGGATACCTAAGGGTGTTCTGCTTGAGGGACCTCCGGGAACAGGTAAGACTCTTCTTGCGAAAGCGGTTGCGGGCGAGGCCCAGGTGCCGTTCTTCTCAATCTCAGGTTCTGATTTCGTAGAGATGTTCGTCGGCGTCGGAGCTTCCAGAGTTAGAGATCTTTTCTTAGACGCGAAGAAGAATGCTCCGTGCATTATTTTTATAGACGAGATCGATGCCGTAGCAAGAAAGAGAGGCTCGGGTCTTGGCGGCGGACATGACGAGAGGGAGCAGACACTTAACCAGCTGCTTGTAGAGATGGACGGTTTCGGGACCAATGAAGGAATAATCGTCATGGCGGCTACCAACAGGGTGGATATACTCGATAATGCGATCCTTCGTCCGGGACGTTTTGACAGAAAAGTCATGGTAGGCGCGCCTGATGTTGCGGGCAGGGAAGAGATCCTTAAAGTCCATTCAAAGGGCAAGCCTCTTGGAGATGACGTGGATCTTAAGCAGATAGCCATGACTACGGCAGGATTTACGGGAGCGGATCTTGAAAACCTCATGAACGAGGCAGCCATACTTGCCGCGAAGAATGAGAGAAAATACATCAACAGGGAAGATATAACGAAATCATTTATCAAGATAGGAATAGGTACGGAGAAAAAGAGCCGTATCATAAGCGATAAGGAAAAGAAGATCACGGCTTATCATGAGGCGGGTCACGCTATACTTTTCCATGTGCTTCCGGATGTGGGACCTGTATATACGGTTTCGATAATCCCTACCGGAAGAGGAGCCGCAGGTTATACGATGCCGCTTCCTGAAAGAGACGAGATGTTTAATACCAAGGGTAAGATGCATCAGGATATTGTTGTAAGTCTGGGAGGAAGGATCGCTGAGGAGATCATATTCGATGATGTTACGACCGGTGCTTCACAGGATATCAAGATGGCGACCAAGACGGCAAGAGCAATGATCACAAAATACGGATTCTCCGAAAGACTCGGTTATGTCAATTACGACAATGAAGACGAGGTATTTATCGGAAGGGATTTCGGACATACGGTTGGCTACAGCGATAAGGTGGCTGCGGCGATAGATGAAGAGGTCAAGGAGATAATAGACGAGTGCTATATCGAGGCCAAGACCATTATCACAGACCATCTGGATGTGCTTCATAAGTGCGCTAATCTCCTTATCGAGAAGGAAAGGATCACAAGAGAAGAGTTTGAAGCCTTATTTGACAGGGAAGGCGCAAAGAAAGAGGAGAGTGACGATAGTTCGGAACTGAAACTGGATCTGGATATTCAGGAATGAATTTCGAAATGATATGCGAACTGAATTTCGGAATGAGTTCAGTAAGATTTCAGTAATGAAAAGAATGCGTAAGAAGCATTCTTTAGGGGGAAGAAGAAAGGAGTTACGTATGATCGATATAAATGACAGCATGGTGAACAGGATCGAAGGTCTCGTGGAGCCTTGCAGGGAATCAAAGAAGATAGATCCTGCCCTCTATTCAAAATATGAAGTAAAAAGAGGATTAAGAGATATCAGCGGAAAGGGTGTGCTTACCGGTCTTACCGAGATAAGCGAGATCATTTCCTATACTCTTGTTGACAGCGATTATGTGCCTGTCGACGGCCAGCTTTATTATCACGGAATTAATATTGAAGATCTTGTAAGGGGATTTGCCTGCAAGAGAAATTTCGGTTATGAAGAAACGGTGTACCTGCTTTTATTCGGAAGACTTCCTTCACAGGAGGAACTGAGTGATTTCGTAAATCTCATGGCGGATTACAGGCAGGAGCTTCCGTTGAGCTTTGTAACGGATACGATAATGAAGACTCCTACCAAAGACGTTATGAATGGAATAGCCAGATGCGTGCTTACTTTGTATGCGTATGATGAGAAAGCTGATGATACGAGCATAGATAACGTGCTTACGCAGTGCCTTGAGCTTATCTCGCTCTTTCCAATGCTTTCGGTATATACTTATCAGGCTTACAGCCATTATTACGACGGCAACAGTCTTTTCATACATTCGCCTAAGAGGGAGTATTCGACTGCAGAGAATATACTTCATATGCTCAGACCTGACGGAAAGTTCACGAAGCTTGAAGCGCAGATACTTGACCTGTGTCTTGTACTTCATGCGGAGCATGGCGGCGGAAATAACTCAACATTTACCACCCACGTTGTAAGTTCTTCGGGAACAGATACTTATTCAACGGTCGCGGCTTCTCTCGGAAGTCTTAAGGGACCGAAGCACGGCGGCGCGAACATCAAGGTTAGCAGGATGTTTGACGATATGATGGAGAAGGTAAAGGACTGGAAAAATGAAGATGAGGTCGCGGACTATCTGAAAGCCCTTCTTCACAAGCAGGCGTTTGACAGATCAGGACTTATATACGGAATGGGACACGCCGTTTATTCGGTATCGGATCCGAGAGCAAGGCTTCTTCGCCAGTATGTAGAGAGGCTTTCAAAGGAAAAGGGACTGGATGAAGAGTTCGCTCTCTATTCCATGGTAGAGTCGCTGGCGCCGGTCATCATAGCCCAGGAAAGAAAGATGTACAAGGGCGTAAGCGCCAACATAGATTTCTACAGTGGATTTGTTTACAGGATGCTGGGCATTCCGGGTGAGCTTTACACACCGCTCTTTGCCATAGCAAGGATCGCGGGCTGGAGCGCCCACAGACTTGAAGAACTTATAAATGAAGGAAAGATCATAAGACCTGCATATAAGAGCATTTCCAAGCATGCCGCTTATGTGCCTATCGAGGACAGATAATATTGGACAAAGAAAGATTTCTTGGATTTAATACTTCAAAGCATATTGGTAGAGAAGCCATTTTCTGCGGGAAAGTGGACTCTACCAATAATTATGCCAAAATACTGGCCCGTAACGGAGCCGTTCACGGAACGGTTGTGATCACGGACGAGCAGGAGAAGGGCAAGGGCAGACTGGGCAGAACATGGAAGAGCAGGAAAGGAGAGTCCATTGCGATGTCTCTGATATTAAGACCCGACATTCCTGCAGAGAAAGCTTCAATGCTCACGATAGTTGCGGCGCTTGCCGTTGCGAAGGCGATAGAACAGTGCGTCGGGGAAGGTGTAAGCGAAGATCATGAAAGGCGCCCCAAGACAGAAGTCTGTGCTGAACCGGATTCTTTCGTAAAGATAAAATGGCCGAATGATATCGTGATAAATTCACGAAAAGTTGTAGGTATCCTGACCGAATTAAGCTGCGAACTGCCTGATAGTGTTTCCGAAAAACAGAAAGAACCGGATAGAAATAAATCGAATAACGGTCGGTCTGCAGCAGTAATAGATAATGTGATAGTGGGTATTGGGATCAATACGGAGATGGTGTCTTTTCCGGAAGACATAGCTGATATGGCGGGTTCGATATTGACCCAGACCGGCGTAAGAGTCGATCCGGATCTTCTGGCGGCGGCTGTAATGTTATTTTTTGAAAAATACTATGAAAGTTTCATTCTGAATAAGGATCTTGCTTTTTTGAAAGATGACTATAATGAGATGCTGGCAAGCAGAGAAAAAAAGGTGAAGCTTATCAGAGACGGCAGGGAAATACAGGCTCTTAGCCATGGCATAGACGATACCGGAAGGCTTATGGTCACAATGGAAGACGGAAGCACCGGGGCGGTGCTGTCGGGAGAGGTGTCGGTGAGAGGGCTTTATGGTTACACATAGGGAGAAAAACCGGTAAGAGGGCTTTGCGCTTACACATAGGGAGAAGTGTCGGCAAGTCATCTTTACAGGCAGCTGTGGATTATCAAGGTGCTGTGAATGGTAATACAGAAAGGACATGACGGATATGTACGAACTAGATGAAGATGAAGTAATTCTTTGCTGTTCAAGTAAATACGAACAGAAATACTATCTGAATGATGAATTTGAGGGGCTTCCGCAGGGCGTTAAGGATGAGCTTAAGATCATGTGCGTTCTTTACACAGAGGATGTGGGCGGAGTGCTTGTAATGAAATTTGACAGGGACGGAAATCTTCAGTTTGAGGTTTCCTGTGACGAGGGAGACCTTTTGTTTGACGAGATCGGAAGCGTTCTCAAGATAAAACAATATCAGGAGACCAAGAAGGAGCTTTTGGAAGCTTTGGAAATGTATTTTAAGGTTTTTTATCTGGGTGAAGAATATGATACTGGCGATTGATGTTGGAAATACTAATATTACTATAGGGCTGATGGAAAATGACAGGATAGACGGAGTGTTCCGCATGAACTGTGAACTGCACAGGACTTCGGACGAATACGGCATTTTTATAAACCAGCTTATCCTTACAAAGGGATTGATACCTTCGGATATAGATGACGTGATAATCGCTTCGGTGGTTCCGAATGTCATGTATTCGTTAAACAGCGCCATGATAAAATATTTTAATATTGATCCGATGATAGTCGGAAGCGGACTAAAGACCGGTATAAAGATCAAAAGCGCGAACCCGAAAGAGGTCGGGGCAGACAGGATAGCCAAGGCGGCAGCGGCGTCAGCTCTTTACGGCGGACCGGTCATAGCGGTGGATTTCGGAACTGTTTCAACTTATGACCTGATCAACTCAGGCGCCGAATTTATCGCGGGAGTAACCGCTCCGGGAATTAAGAGCTGCGCGATGTCAATGGCGTCGTCCACCGCAAGACTTCCGATGGTAGAGCTTAAGATGCCTGAAACGATACTTGCGAGGGACACGGTGACTTCGATCCAGGCAGGCGTGATCTACGGCGCTGTAGGACAGGCGGAATGTATAATCCGTCATATGAAAAAGGAGTGCGGGCTTGAAGGCATCAAGACTGTCGCGACGGGAGATTTCGGAAAACTTGTCATGAACGCGACAGACTGTATAGATGTCTTTGATCCGGATCTGGCGTTAAAGGGACTTAATATCATTTATAAAAAGAATTGCTCAAGAGGACGCTGACATGGGCTTTGATATAGGAAACGTACATATTGACGGCGGGCTTATACTCGGACCAATGGCCGGAGTCTGCGATATGCCTTACAGGATGATCTGCAGGGAGTGCGGCGCGGACATGGTATATTCCGAGATGGTCAGCGCCAAGGGTATACTTTATAATAATAAAAATACCTACGACCTTTTGAGGTTTGACGAAAGGGAGCATCCGTGCGCGCTTCAGTTATTTGGAAGCGATCCGGATATAATGGCGGAAATGGCAGCAAAGACAGAAGGGCTGCCTTTTGATGTTCTGGATATAAACATGGGCTGTCCGGTACCTAAGATAGTCAATAACCATGAGGGAAGCGCGCTCATGCAGGATCCCGGACTTGTCGGAAAGATAGTAGGAAAGATAAGCAGGGCGATAAAGAAACCTGTTACCGTAAAGATAAGAAAATCACTTAAAAGCACAGAGAATACCGCTGTCGAGGTAGCGCTTGCGGCTCAGGAAAACGGCGCGGCGGCAGTAGCCGTACATCCGCGAAGCCGTGAAGAATACTACAGCGGACATTCGCACTGGGAAGTGATAGCCGAGGTAAAAAAAGCTTTAAAGATACCCGTAATAGGCAGCGGAGACGTAAAATGCGGAGCAGATGCAAAACGAATGAAGGAAGAGACCGGCTGCGATGGAATCATGATAGCAAGAGCCGCAAGGGGAAATCCGTGGATATTTTCAGATATAAAGTATTATCTTGAAACCGGCAGGGAACCTGAAAAACGAAGTCAGGAAGAAATAGTGCGGATGATATTGAAGCACGCCGGAATGCTCTGTGATTTTAAAGGGGAATACATCGCCATACGTGAGATGAGAAAACATATAGCATGGTATACGGCAGGGCTTAAGAACTCGGCGAAGCTGCGCGCGGATGCCTGCGGGATCGAAACGATGGAAGAACTTAAGAGGCTGGTAAATATGATCGAGCAGGTGAGATAAGATCGAGCCTGCTCGCCTGCGCGGGGCGGCTGTCAGCGTCAGCTGACAGCCGCCCCTGTGCATAAAAAGCAGGTAACGGGAATCGAACCCGCCTTCTCAGCTTGGGAAGCTGATGTACTACCGATATACGATACCTGCAAATGAAGATATGAATATTCTATAACAAAACAGTAATTTTGTAAAGCAGAAAGATTAAGTATTGAGCGTTAAAGAAAACGGCATTTATTCTTTGGAGGAAGAAACGATGGAATGTAGTTTTCATATAGAAGGCGGATAGAAATGTCCACTTTATCTGCACCGAAGGTGCAAACGCAGGCGGGGAGTTCCCCGCCTGCGTAATTATCCTATGCGAACAGATGTCCCACCGGCAGATATTCCGGCAGTCCGTCCTTATAATTTATTACCGTCTCACCGATGGTGAGAGGTTTGATATAATCTATTAATTCCTGAGTTACATCATTGCCTGCCTCATTTATCCATTCGGCAGGTATTCTTTTTTCTTTGTTGGCTATATCGTGAATACCTGCAAGTTCAAATTCGCTTGTGTACGGGTCATTGCCGGTACGTTTGATAACTACCATCTGACCTGAGTTTTCATCGGTGACGCAGGTAAGTGCATATTCGCCGAGGCGGATAGCTTCATTTATATCGGTAAGGGAGCTGATGTGTCCCGCGCAGCGCTGCAGCACATTGAGCTCTATTGAACGTACCTTGCAGCCTATATGGTGGCTTACAAGTCTTTCAAGATATTTACCGGCGCCGTTTAACATGACATGTCCGAAATTGTCGACATTGCCGGAATCGGCGCTTATATAGTGACCGTTCTCGTCATGCAGACCTTCGGAAACTGCGACGATAACATGCTTTGAATGGGTAAGGATATTCTTTATATCCTGAATAAAGGCTTCTTCATTGAAGTTCCTTTCCGGAAGATAGATAAGATGCGGAGCCTTGCTGTATTCATTTCTGGCAAGGGCAGCGGCAGCTGTGAGCCAGCCGACATTTCTTCCCATTATCTCAACTATGGTTACGCTGTCCACATTATAAATGTAGGCGTCGTGCGCGATCTCAAGCATGGAAGATGCGATGTATTTTGCGGCTGAACCGTAGCCCGGAGTGTGGTCTGTAAGATCGAGGTCGTTGTCGATGGTCTTTGGAACTCCGATTATGGAAATATCATAGTTGTTCTGCTTTGCGTAATCGGAAAGTTTAAGAACGGTATCCATCGAATCATTTCCACCGATATACAGGAAATATTTAATGTTATAAACTTTAAAAAGACCAAAGATATTAAGATAATCCTCCTGATCCTTTTCTATAGGTGCAAGCCTGTATCTACAGGAGCCTAAGAACATGGCAGGAGAGTGTGAGAGGGTTTCAAGTTTTTCGGGATCATCGCCGAACATTTCGGAAAGGTTTAAAACCTTTTTTTCCATAAAACCTTTGATGCCGTTGATGGCACCGTAGAT
>CACZSY010000047.1 GCA_902783965.1 uncultured Lachnospiraceae bacterium | reverse complement strand
TGTTTTGTCAACCCTACGCTATTGACCAGTTCTGACAAATTGATTTTTATAAAGAAAATCAAAGGCTTATAAGCAGCTTTTTCTACCTTTTAACGATAGCACTGCTATAAGCCTTTGAAATAAAAGAGTTTTAACCCTTAACTGTGTTCACTTTTGACATCAAAACGACCGTCTCAACATGCACCGTCCCCGGGAACATATCCACGCAGCATGCCTCTTTTACACTGTATCCGTTCTCGTTAAATATTTCGAGATCCCTTGCAAGGCTTGTAGGTTTGCAGGAGATGTATACTATATCATCAACCCCGTAAGAGAGGATTTTGACAAGCGCCTTCGGATTTACTCCGTCTCTCGGTGGATCAAGGATTATCATATCAGGTTTTTCTTCTATGTCATCTAGCGCTTTCAGTACATCATCGGCGATAAATCTGCAATTGGTTATGCCGTTAAGCCCTGCATTCACCTTTGCCGCTTCTACCGCTTCCCTTACGATCTCTACTCCGACTACCTCTTTTGCTACCGGAGAAAGGATCTGAGCGATGGTTCCCGTTCCGCTGTACAGATCGAATATGGCTTTTCCGTTAATATTTCCGGCATATTCCCTGACTTTTTCGTACAGTACCTCGGCTCCCTTTGAATTTGTCTGGAAAAATGAAAACGGTGTGATCTTAAAGTCGAGCCCTAAAAGTCTTTCCGTTATGAAATCCTTACCATACAAAAGCTCTATGCTGTCGGCTGCTACCGTATCCGCCACCGAATCATTTACGGTATGAAGTATTCCGCTTATGATCCCTTCAAGCTGCAGTTTCATAAGATGATCACGATAGTCTTCAAGTATCTTTTTCCCAAAGTCCGTCGTAAATGAAGACGTTGTGACAAGATTGACCATTATCTGTCCGTTGAATGTGCTTCTCCTTACCACCAGATGCCTCAGATGTCCGTTATGGTTATTTCGGTTATAATAAGTTATGCCGTCAATGCCCTTCATAAACTCAAGTGTCGCGATCCTTATCGCGTTCATATCCTTAGGAACGATACGGCAGTCAGCAAGGTTAACTATATCATAGAAGCTGTTCTTCTTATGCATGCCGAGGCTTAACGGACCGTCCTTATATTCATCTCCGAAGGTAAATTCCATCTTGTTGCGGTATCCTTCCGTCGGACCGTTAAGGATCTCCATCTTCTGAAGTACATCCTGTGAAACAGTTTGGGACAACAGTTCCTTTACCTGCGAAAGCTTGAGAGTCTTCTGGTTTTCATAAGGCATCGAAAGATAACTGCAGCCGCCGCAGGCGCCAAAATGTTTACATCTAATAATACTGCCTTCAAGCGGAGATTTCTCATTTACTTCAAGCAGTCTGCCTTCGATCTTCTTATTTTTCTTTTTCGTTATCCGCAGCGTCACTTTCTGCCCGGGGAGCACACCCTTTACCGATACTTCATATTCTGTTTTTCCGTTTTCGTCTTCTTCGGCGCAGACAACAACGCCTTTATCCGGAAATGATACTTTACTTACGATCCCTGTATATATCTGTCCTTTTTTCATAGATATGCCTTTCGTTTTTATTTTTGTCAACTTAATTTTTTCGGGGTTTACTTTAATAATGCAAAGTGTTAAAATGTTAAAAGACGGTTACTATTCACAGTTACTTAGAGAATAATGTGAACAGCAGCAACTATACAATTAATTCAGAGGTGTGAAATGACCGGAAGACCTGTTAATTACAAACTTAATGAAGGATATGCCAAGGCCTTGTATGAAGCGATAGCCGGGATCAATGATCCTGAAGAATGCAAAGCTTTTCTTGAAGATATCTGTTCAATGAATGAGATCATATCCCTTTCCCAGCGTTTGGAAGTAGCGCGTCTTTTAAGACAGAAACGTACCTATATCGATATTGCCGCCATTACAGGAGCTTCAACAGCCACTATAAGCAGGGTTAACCGCTCTTTAAATTATGGTAACGGCTCTATTGACAGGATTCTTAAGTAAGTAAAATCCGGAACGCCGCCGGCTTTATTGCTTTGCCTCATAGGATACTTAGATATACTCTAATCTTCACTGAGCATGTCAGCGTTCCTCACAATGCATCTGTCAGAAACATCCCCTGCCTGAATCCGGCAGGGGAGTTTTCATTTATCCGATGTTTCATTTTCCAATGCTGCATTTCCCGGTGTTTCATTATCCGGTGTTTCATTCCCCGGTGTTTCATTACTCTCTTGAGGTTCTTCTTTTTTATCGGTTTTCTTTACGGGAAGCATCTCTGTTTCTTTCATAAATTCATCAAAATCATCAACAGCGGAAACCACCTGCCTGCTTTCTTCTATCCGCATGGAAAGATTACCCTTCTTGATCATAAAGACAGCAATCACGCACAGGATGATCCCGCACATGATGTAGATCTCATACGACAAGCCTTCCTTTTCCGCAACTATCTCGGAAGCATCAAATGGATTCTCTCTCTTATAATAAATATTAAAAGTATCGCCGCCGCGAAGATCCTTTTTGTCAACCGTGATCTTTATTCCATCATATATCATGCGGTTGACCCTGAATTTGATCTGAACGATCTTTTGGGTCGGGCTTCCTGCGGAATTGGCTGCATTTTCTACTTTGTCAGCCGTTGCCTCAGCTTTATCCTTTCCCTTTATCTTTCTTTCGTAAGTCACATATTCTGTCACACCGGCGATGATCGTGCACAACGCGATCACCAGAAGTCCGATGCCAATAAGCTTACGGATATCAAGATGCCTGATATTCTGTTCATCTTTCATTTCCACATCAGTTTTTCTGTTCATCCGACTTCGCCTTCTTTATCTGATTCTTCCTCGCCTCTGCTTCTTTTCTGGTGAAACTTCCCGACGAGATATCAAAGCCGTTTCCTCCGAGGATATCTGCGTCAAGCATCTTCTCTATTATTGTCTTTTTAAAATAAATGTCATAGCACAAAGAACAGATAAACGCAAAATTATCAAGGAATTCTTTTTCCTCAGGCTTTGCGTCCAGGAAGATCTTTCTTGAATTATTATACTTTTTAATTATGTCTTTGGCAAAACTGTCAACATAGCCCTCTTCCATCTCGACTATCTCTGAATAAATGCTCTTGAGGCTGGTATCCTTATTATTGAAGTATCTCTCGGTCAAAGGTTCGACTATGCTCTGAATATCGCTTATGCAAAGGACATTTTTAAGATAATAAATAAAAATGAGCAGGAGCATATGATCCATAGAGTATTTCTTCTTGTCCGGGGACGGTAAAAGATTATTCTTGGTATAGTTATTGATCATTGTCTTGGTCAAAAGTTTATCGTCCTCAAATCTTCGCATATTGCTGAGATGTTCTTCCATAAAAGTAGTTACCTGATCCATATACAGATTGATCGAAGGTATCTCTTCAGGCTTGATATATTGTATCTCGCGCAGACTTTTTAATATCTTGTCAATATAATCCATCTGCCTGTCGTCCTGCTTATTATCAGGTTGTTGTTTTTTAATTTCCTTATTATTATCTTCCATTGCCATCTTCACTTTCCTTAGATTCAAGACCTGTCTATGAGTCTTTTCACGATCTTCGTTCTGTCGTCTTACATTTGCCGCAAGACTGCGTATTATATGCACAGAACTGTCTTTTTATGACCATGTATGCATAACCATGTTATATAGACTTTAAAACTACATTTCAAGGTAAAGTTGCACGAAAAAAATCCGGCGTCACTTGACAGTAAACCGCGAATACCTTTACTTCCTTTACAATAGACTTTAATGTGAATTTATGCTATGATTACATGGTTAAAACCTCTGACCTGTCTTTTGTGTCAACGGGTCAGTCTGATAAGAAAGGATTTTTTACTTAATGGATTATGAGAAACTTTTAAACGGTCCTCAGCTTGAAGCCGTCAGGCACTTCAAGGGACCTCTTCTGATACTTGCGGGCGCCGGTTCAGGCAAGACCAGGGCGCTTACCTACAGGATCGCCTATCTGATAGATGTTCATAAAGTCGACCCGTGGAATATACTTGCCCTCACCTTTACCAACAAGGCTGCCGGCGAGATGAAAGACAGGGTGGAAAGCATTCTCGGCTGTGAAGCCTCTGGAATGTGGATCTCCACCTTTCACTCCGCCTGTGTCAGGATCCTTCGAAAATACATAGACCGTATCGGATATGAGAGCTCATTTACCATATACGATTCCGCCGATTCCAAGACTCTTATGAAGCAGGTCTTAAAGATGCTTGATATAGACAGCAAACGTTATAACGAGAACAGTTTCCTGTCAAAGATCGGTCACGCGAAGGATCAGCTTATAACGCCGGATCAGCTGGAATCACAGGCAGGATACGATTATGATAAAAGATTGACTGCGAAGGTCTACCGCGAATACCAGATCCAGCTTAAGAAAAGCAACGCTCTTGATTTTGACGATCTTATCTTTAAGACTGTAGAGCTTTTCAGATGCTGTGACGAAGCCTTGGAATACTACAGACGAAGGTTCAGATTTATTCTGGTAGATGAGTATCAGGATACCAATCATGCCCAGTTTGAGCTGATAAAGCTTCTGGCGTCCACTGTCAATGAAGACGGTTTTACGGAGCACAATCTCTGTGTGGTAGGCGATGATGACCAGTCGATCTACCGTTTCAGAGGCGCTGATATCTCCAACATACTTGATTTTGAAAAATCATATCCAAACGCCAGGGTGATCAGGCTTGAACAGAATTACCGCTCCACTCCTCAGATCTTAAACTGCGCCAATGAGGTGATCAGAAAAAACGCCGAAAGAAAAGGCAAGACACTGTGGACGGATAACGCGGAAGGCGATACCGTTACTTTTCACCTGTTCGCCAACTCAAAGGTTGAAGCCACAGGCATCGCGGATGCTGTCATCAAAGCTCATAATAAGCTTGATGAACCGTATAAAAATTTTGCCATACTCTACCGGACCAATTCCCAGTCAAGAAATTTCGAGGAGGAATTCGTCAGACGCGGCATTCCTTACAGGCTCATCGGCGGCGTTAATTTCTATGCGAGAAAAGAGATCAAGGATATGCTCGCATACCTTCGGGTCATCAATAATCCGGATGACGAGATCAGTCTTCGAAGGATCATTAATGTTCCCGCAAGAGGCATAGGTCTTACTACTATCGGTAAACTTTCCGATTATTCCATAGAAGCCGATATCACTCTTTATACCGCCCTGGTTCACGCCAAAAGCATTCCTTCCGTATCAAGGGCGGCCGCAAAGATCGAAAGCTTCGTTGAACTTATCGAAGATTACAGAAAGAAGCTTGCCGACGGAAATATAACGATCTATGGTCTTATCGACAGCATTTTGGAGACTACCGGATATATGGATGAGCTTGTTGCCGAAAACACGACCGAATCGCGCACAAGGATCGAATATATCGAAGAATTCTGCAATAAGATCGCTACTTATGAAGACGAACATGATGAAGATGAGCTATCTCTTTCATCCTTCCTCGAAGAAGTGTCTCTTGTCGCAGACATAGATAATTACGACGAATCTGAAGACAGCGTGGTCCTTATGACGGTTCACGGTTCTAAGGGACTTGAATTTCCGAACGTATTCCTGACCGGAATGGAGGACGGTATATTCCCCGGCTACAGGAGTATAAACGCTGATAACAGCGAAGAAGAGATCGCTGAAGAAAGAAGGCTTTTCTATGTCGGTGTTACAAGAGCCATGAAAAATCTAAGTCTTACAGCTGCAAAAGAAAGAATGATCAACGGTGAATTTCAATATAACAGACCTTCACGGTTCATATATGAGATCCCGCGTCATCTTGTAAAGTTCATCGGGGACGCTCCGAAACCAAGGGCTGTTTCCTATTCCGATGACAGCTTTCCGGATCCCGGATACAGGAAACCTGTTAACAACGTATTCAAAATTAATAACATTTTTAATGATGTAAAAAAGACGTCTGCCGTCAGTCCGTGTCCTGACTATAAACCGGGCGACAGGGTAAAACACGGCAGGTTCGGCGTGGGAACCATCGTCTCGGTCATCCCGCTGAGCGATGATCCCGTCGTCACCGTCAACTTTGATAATGGTGATGTAAAGAAAATGAAGGCTTCTTTTGCAAAGCTTGAATTATTATAATATTTATGGTAAGATTATTAACAGTTTAAACTTTATTTTGAAGGGACGTGCACTCATGAACAATTCTAAGATCGAAGGATTATTAACAGGAATCAAATTAGGCGATCTAATCCATCGCAAGGAAGTTGAAGAAGAGAAAAAAGAATGTAAGCTCTGCCTTACGATCAGTATTATCCTGGCTGTTGTGGCTTTGATCTGCATAACCGCATTGATCGTTAAGAAATGCCGTCGCAAGCCTATCGAAGAATTCGAATATGACTTTGATGACGATTTTGATGATTCATTTGAGGAAGACTTCTCATTTGAAGGCGACGAAGATGATGAACTTGAAGATGTATTAAAATTATGATCAAAGCTGATATCAATCGCAAAGCATTGGCATCGAGTAGGGAAAATACTTTTCCCTACTCGATTTCTATCTTTTATAATCAATACATATAATTAACTGTTCCTTAATAAGGAGAATCAAAATGCCTCAAACTAAGAAAAAGAAAAAACGAAGAAAAAAACTGCTTCTGTTCTTTCTTATCTTTTTCATATTTATTATCATAGGTCTTTACAAAGGCCTTCAGGTTACAGATTACACAATAACCTCCGATAAGCTTCCGGAAGCTTTCGACGGTTATAAGATATGTCAGATCAGCGACCTGCACTGTTCTTATTTCGGTGAGCACCAGGAAGAACTGATCGATAAGATCAAGGAATTTGAACCGGACATTATCGTGCTTACCGGAGACATAATTGATTTTAAGAACCGTGATTATGACTGCGTCGAAGAACTGCTTAAGGGGATCGTTAATATTGCTCCGGTATATTCAGTGACCGGAAACCACGAATATGTGGAATATGAAGTACTGACCACTATGAGATCCCTTTACAATCAATACGGTATAACCGAACTTGAGAACGACGGCATAACGATCACCAAAGATACCGAAAGCATATTCCTTTACGGTCTGAGATTTACCGGATCATATTACAACGATTATTCGATCGATGAGATCCTTGAACATAAACTTCCGAAAGCTGATAAGGAAACCTATTCGATCCTGCTGAATCATACCGGCAATCAGTTTGATCCCATAAGCGAATACGGATATGACCTTGTATTATCCGGTCATACCCATGGCGGGATCGTGAGACTTCCTTTTATCGGAGGGCTGCTTGCCAATGACAGGTCGTTCTTTCCGAAATATGACGGCGGGCTTTTCGAAAAGAACGGTTCGACCATGATCCTTTCAAGAGGACTTGGCGAATCCAACCCGATACCAAGATTTTATAACCGCCGCGAACTTGTATTTATTACATTAAGAAACAGATAAAAGATAAGGGCAGGATGGTCTCTATTCCTATCCTGCCCTGTCTGTTATAAAGTTTTATTCTATCCTCTGACAAACAATATTTATTCTATCCTCTGACATAGACTCCGGTCATAAATCTGTATGACAGCTTTGCTGCGGCTTTATTATCCATACATCCGAATAAAAACATCGTGACCGCTTTTGCCCCTCTTACGCTGAAGTCTTTCATTGCGTCGCCGAACTCTTTGGTCATTTCCGGATCAAAAGCGTTCTTCATAAGATTTTCAGAAGCAACGCCAACCGTTGTCTTTCTGATCTCATTTTCAAAATGGATACGCAGGAAACATACAGACGCGACTCTTACTCTCACATTCACAACTGTCTCTGTCTCATGTCCCCAGGGAAGTCCGTAAGCAAAAAGCGACTCTGTCCCATTCTCATTCTCAGACAGCTCAAGTACAGTGACATTTCCCGTGATCCGTTCCGCGTTAAAATACCGGATCCACTTTTCGGTATGAGAAGTCTTTCCTGCTCCCTGCGGCGCCGCGAAGACATACGCCATATCATTGATGACAACCGCGCTGCTTCTTAGCACAAACAAACCCATCGCCGTTACCGCCGTAAAGAATACCTTACCGAAGGAATCCAGAATACTCTTTTTCACCGTCTCAAGCTCATCAGGGCTGTTGTTTTCTCCGGCATACACGCTTTCATAACGGGCACTTAGTTCAAATACCGCTTTTCTGTGATCTTTGCTTACAAAGACGCGCCTGATAACATCATTATCGCTTGCCGTACCGTTCTCTCCGGAAAGGATCATCTCCTTCGGAATATCCGTCTTATTCTCAATACAGGTCATAAACAGCATATCCGCTTCTCCGTCGTCCTCAGACAAAAAGGGTTTAAAGCTTTCATGCAAAAACTTGTCCGGAATATCTGTATCAAGTATCTTTCCTGCTATATTTAATCTTATCATACCGCTTCTCCTTTAGCATCCCGTGTGCATCTAGAACTTGGAATATCCGAAGCTGTTGACAATCGCATCTATCCTTACTTTTCTTTTGCACTCAGGGCAATCCTTAGGAGCGTATGTAAGATAATCCGGAAGATCGTTCTTATCGAATATATTCTCTATCGGTATCCCTGCCATGGAATCTATAGCTGAGAATAACGCGCAGATCCCTACCGTATTGCCGCCGTAGTACTGAATACATTCCAGAGAACGGTTGATAGACTTACCGGTAGTAGCCGATGCTACAAGAAGCAGTGTATTCTTATTCCAGATCATCGGCTGAAGATTATCCCTGAATATCATCTGTCCGTTGGTATTATATTCCGGACTGATAACGCTTATCTCCGCATTCTTATTAAGACCGCCCACGCCGTTTCTTGAAAGTTCGCTTGCCAGAAATCCTCCGATCATCTCGCATCCGTCCATGCAGATAATTGTGTCTACAGGAGTAGTATAGGCAAATCTCTCTGCTAAAGATCTGGCTGCTTCAAGAGCCATCGAATATCCGCACTTTACGCTCGTCATATCGATATATTTGTTGATATGCGAGTGATTGGTAGCAAAATGTCCCGGTATCACCTTAATAGATATCTTCCTCGATTTGCTTGATGTAATTAACTGCGCTCTTGATTCCATATTAGTTCCCTCCATTCGTTACGTTCTGAATTAATAAATAAATTATAACATTAATACTTTTCTAAGACAACTGTTAAGTTATACTATAGGTACCCAGCAGTCTGAGATTTGTCGTTTCCTCCCTGATCCCCATCAGCGCGTTCTTTACCGCCGCGTCCGACATGGTCCCTTCTATATCAACGAAAAATCTGTATTCCCAGCTGCGTCCTATTATCGGGCAGGATTCTATCTTGGTCATATTGATATTGTTATATATGAAATGAGACAGTATCCTGTATAGGCTTCCGCTCTTATGGGCGATCTCAAAACATAAGCTTATCCTGTCCGCTCCTCTTTTATAAAGCTTCTGCGCTGAAACTATGATGAATCTGGTCGTGTTTCTTGAATTATAATTTATCCTTGACGCAAGCACATCAAGTCCGTAGACTCTTGCCGTATGAACGCTCGCTATGGCCGCCTTATGGATGTCTTTTTCCTCTTTCACCTTTCTGGCCGCCGCCGCGGTAGAATCGTAGACATGGGTCTTTATGCCCGGATGTTCCTGCAGGAAGTCATTGCACTGGAGAATACCCTGCTGGTGGGAAAAGACATCAGTAATATCTTCCAGCTTCGTGCCCTCAACTCCCAAAAGCGCGTGCTCTATCGGAAGATCGGTCTCGTCAACGATAAAATTATCATATTTAAACAACAGAGGATGTATTCCGGTTATGGCCCCCGTTGAAGTATTCTCGATAGGAAGGACTCCGAAATCCGCTTCTCCTTCTTTGACTTTAAGCATCACATCTTCGAAGGTAACACAGGAGACGGTCTTATAATTTCCCTTAAAATATCTTAACATCGCCTGCTGGGCGTATGAACCCTCAACTCCGAAAAAGGCGATCCTGGTATTCTCATCTATAAGGAAATTGTCAATATATTCTATCCCGTCATCCGTCTGTCTGCCGGCAAGCATCTTATACTGAAGCTTTCTGCTCATTGACATCAGCTGGTTAAACAGCTCCCTTGCGCTTTGTTCATACTCCGGTTCTTCACACATAGCGCTTATGGCTTCAAGCTTTTTTTCTTCTCTTTTGATGTCAAGAACCGGTCTGTTGTGTTCCATCTTGTATTCGGCAACATTTTTGGCAAGTTCAATTCTCTCTTCAAATAATCTCAAGATCTTTTTATCTATAACATCAAGTCTTTCTCTGCATTCGGAAAGTTCCATGTGATCCTCCTTAAATATATATTCAAATCTCGCACTGCGAAAGGCTCAGTCTTCAAGCTCCTTTAAAAGAGTCATCGCGCTCTTGTTGAGCACAGGATTCATGGCGTACGGATTTACCGCCGCCAGCGGTTCAAGGACGAACCTTCTAAGATGCATCTGTCTGTGAGGGATCACAAGGTCGTCATCATAGTAGATTATATCGTCATAAAGGACTATATCCACATCGATGGTCCTCGGTCCCCAGCGGACAATGCGCTCTCTTTTTAGCTCTTCTTCTATATCATTGCAAAGTCCCAGTAATTCCTTAGGTTCCAGCAGGGTCTCTATCTCAACAACGCAGTTTAGGAAATCCGGCTGTTCCGTAAAACCGTAAGGCTTGGTCTCAATGATATCCGATACTTTCAAGACTCTTGTAGTCTCGTCCATCTCCAGAAGCTTAACGGCTTCTCTGATATTTTTATCCCTGTCACCCATATTCGAACCGAGTGAAAGATAGGCTTTATGGCGCATGACCTTAGTCCTGACGCTTATCATTCCCACATCTATCCCTATCGGCGCCCATGGCTTCTTAACCTCTATCTCTATCTTATCGATCCTCTTATATTCCATCATCAGTTTAAAGGCAAGTCTTCCCGCGCAGGTCTCTATAAGGGCAAATGTATTCTCCTGCATGAAATCCTTTATAAGATGACAGATATCTCCGTAATCAAGTGTTTCATCCAGCGAATCGTTCATGACCGCTCTTGTAAATTCCGTTTCGATCATAACCGATACAAGAAATTTCTGACCGAGTTTGGTTTCTTCCTTTAAGACCCCGTGTCTGGCGATCACCGGAAGGTCTGTTATCATTATCTTATCTTCCATCTGCTCTTCCTGTCCCTTTTATAAGTATTGTCTTAAGACATCTGCCTTATATCCTCTGCAGCCTTCTATCCTCTGTTAAGAACCGCTCTTGCCATCTTTACGGCAAGGAAGTTTTCCCTGACATCATGTACCCTTATAAATGATGCTCCCTTCATAACTCCTATGACAGATGTCGCTATAGTTCCTTCAAGCCTCTGATCTGCCGCAAGTCCGAGCGTCAGTCCTATCACGGATTTTCTCGAACAGCCCAGATATACCGGCAGTCCGAATACCTTTAATCTGTCAAGATCATTAAGGACATCGAGATTCATCTCATAAGACTTTGCGAAGCCGACTCCGGGATCAATGCATATCCTGTCTTTCGATATCCCCGCGGTTTCAGCGATCTTTAAAGATTCCGAGATACCTTTCAGTACCTCGTCAAAACTTTTTATCATCTCTTTTTCATTATGCATTATACAGACGGCCGCATCCATATCTTTCACAAGCCCCGCCATGCGCGCGTCCCGGCGAAGCCCCCATATGTCGTTGAGCATGAGCGCTCCTGCCCTGCAGGCGCTTTCAAAGACCTCAGGCTTGTAAGTGTCGATGGATACGGGTATATCAAACCTTTCGGTTATAGCCTCGATCACAGGACATACTCTTTCGGTCTCCTCTTCGCAGGAGATCATCTTATATCCAGGTCTTGTGGATTCCCCCCCGACATCTATGATATCCGCGCCGTCATTTATCATCTTCTGCGTATGATAAAGTGCTTTATCCAGACTGTTGAACCTGTTCCCGTCGGAAAAAGAGTCCGGAGTCACATTTAGAATGCCGCAAATATATGTTTTGTTATCTGTATCAAATTCTTTATTTCCGATCTTCATAACCTTTTCTTTGCCGATAAACTAAAATTAAAGAACTGTGTCGGCGTTCATTTTTGCGTGATCTTTATCGACGCATACTAATAGGCAGGATAACCGTTCTTCTTTTCTTCCTGCCATTTACACTCATCATAGCTCTGACAGACAAAACATGTTCTCGAAAGCCTGTCAGCTTCTTTGAGCAGGCTGCCAAGACCGCTTCCGCTGCCATCCTTTTCTCTGTGATACCTTACCGCCGCGGTGATCATTTCTGTCTCATGATCATCAAATCCGCACTGTCTAAGTATCTTTTCCGCTATCCTCGCGCCGGCTTCATCATGACTTATCCCGTTAAGATACTGTTCATGTCTTCCTATATCATGAAGAAGAGCCGCCGCATATATCATTTCCCTTTCGATCTTAAGTCCCCGTTCAAGCTTAAGGATATAGGCTATCCTCGCGACATCGAGCAGATGCGAAATCCCATGTCTGCAGAAGATCCTGTCTTTTTCACATTCTTCGATCTGCAAAAGGCAGGAACGGAACAACTCATTATCCGTTATCTCGCTTATCCTGTTCATATCATATCCTAACCAAAGACAGGAACCTGTCGGCAAGCTTAGGATCCTCTTCAAACGCTCCGAGCGCCGAAAGCGTGACAGTCTTTGTTCCCGGCTTTTTAACGCCTCTCATGGACATACACAGATGCTCGGCTTCAGCCATTACTATGACTCCCTTTGGTTTCAGATTCTCCATTATATCCCTCGCGATCATAACCGTCATCTGTTCCTGTATCTGCGGTCTTCTCGCATATATCTCCACCGTTCTCGCGAGCTTGCTCAGTCCGACAACCCTTCCATCGGGAATATAACCGATATGCACCTTACCCATAAAAGGCAGCAGATGATGTTCGCATACAGAATAAAAGAATATGTCTTTTTCGATCACCATGTCGCCGTTATCAGTGGCAAAGGTTTTTGAGAGATGTTCGGCCGCATTCTTATTCATGCCGGCAAAGATCTCCTCACACATGGCGCTTATCCTTTTGGGCGTATCGATAAGACCCTCTCTGTTAACATCTTCTCCTATACCTTCAAGCAGCAGACGGACTCCTGCTTCAATCTTTTCTTTGTCCATATTCCACCCTAAACCTTTCCATAGCGAAATTTTACTACTTATTTGATGAATAGTAAAGGTTTAATATTTGAAAGTGATCCGCAGACAAGCAGCAGCGCGTCTTCGCTCTTCGCTTTTTTCCAGCCTTCACGGAACGCCTCTTCAAAGTTTTCATGATCTGATACGTCCTTAAAATACTTTTTGGCGCATAATGCAAGCTCTCCCGGTGAAAGCGAGCGTTCCTTTCCGGAGGTCGTACATATGATAGAATCGGAGATCCCGCTTAAAAGCTCAAGCATCACGTCATATTCCTTATCCGCAAATACAGCCATCATCACAATAATCTTTTTATCCGGATACTCAGTTTTTACCGCATTTATAAGAGCTGTTACCGCGCCTGTGTTATGGGCGCCGTCCGCTATTATCGCAGGCGTAAGGCTGAGTTTATCATATCTTCCCGGCCAGCTTACCTTCAATAAGGCCTTCCTTATCTTATCCTCATCTATCCTTGTAAACCCGCGTTTCTTTAATACTCCTGCGGCTTCTATTGCCGCAGAGGCATTTTCCGCCTGATAGGTACCAAAGAGACTTAAAGCTGTATCTTTAAATCCATCGATATCGAATACTATTCCTCTATCCCCGATCCTGATATTCTGCGGTGTTGCGGCGGATATTAATACGGCGTTATGTTTCCTGCATTCTTTATCTATGATCTTAATATCTTTATTCGAACAAGAACTGATCACCGGACATCCGTCCCTGATTATCCCACACTTATTCTGAGCTATTGCTTCAACATCGTTTCCGAGATACCTCATATGATCAAGACTTATGGAAGTCAGGATAACGGCTGCGGGTTCTTTAAGGACATTAGTCGCGTCATCTCTTCCACCCATTCCGGTTTCTATGACCGCAGCATCACATTTTATCTTCTCAAATATATAAAATGCCATTGCCGTCTCAAATTCAAAAACAGTCGCGTCCTCTCCTGTATCTATGACTCTTTGGGCCGCTTCAATATACAATTCTTCACTCACAGGCTCTTCATCTATCCTTATCACCTCTTTGGGATCGGATACAGCTGGTGAAGAATACCTTCCCACTTTATAACCGCTCTCTTTCAGGATCTGTGAAAGCATCGCGCAGACAGAGCCCTTACCGTTAGTCCCGGCAACGTGAACACAGCGGATCTTATCCTGCGGATCGCCGAGTTTACTTAACAGTCTTTTTATCGATCCTGTTCCGGGTCTTATTCCGCTGCCTTCAAGATTTATCATATAATTCCTGATCTCATTGTATGTCACTCCGTTATTCCTCCTTTATATTTTCAGATCCGGCGCCAACAGGAAAAAGCAGGGGATAGCCCTGCTTTTTCCACTCTTGATCTTATCTGTAGATATATATTTCCGATTTTCTTAACGCATCACCGGCAGAGTTGATCTGTTTTACCTGTATGGTTGTTCCGCTATCCGGTTCTTCGCTCATCTTTACCTGAAGAAGATTCGGAGAGATATAAGTGGTAGATTTCTTACTGTCATTTATGAAGACCTTACTGTAATTATTAAAGTTTTCGCCTTCAATATAAAGATAAGAATCATCATTTACCACCGGAGGCGGCGTAGGGGTTGTCTCCGGCTCACCGGTCGCGTCAGGTTCTGTTTTAAAATCACCGTCAGGGTCGTCATCATCTTCCGGACCGTACAGTCCGTCTACTGTATCGCCTTCGTTCTTAAAGGTCACATTATTGATGATGATATCCTTTACTCCGAACTTGATATCCGTCTTGGTAAACGGCGTATGTCCGTTATAAACATATCTTTCACCGTAGAGCATATCATACATCAAAAGTTTAAGACCAGACATATACTGACCGTTCTTATCCTCATGATTTGTCTGATGATAATTGAACAGCGTTCCGACATGTATGTCAAACATATCAAAAACATAAGCCGCCATCTGATATGCGTAGATGTTTTTTACATCTTTTTTCTCAAGTCCCATATTGTCCCAGATAACATATTCCGTCTGATATATGCTTCTGTTAGGATCGGTAAATGAAGAATCCGAAAGATTAAGTCCCGGTATGTGGTCTCCGTACATAACCAGAACCACATCTTCATCAAATTTTTCAAGCGCTGTCGTCAGGTCAAAAAGGAAATCATCCTCTTTATAAACCTCATTAACATAATATGAATACTGATTGGCAAGATCCGGATCACTTATTCCGCTTACCACTACATCTTTATCATAGGAATCAGGATCTACATTATAGGTACCGTGACATTGAACCGAAACAGTATATATGAGATCTTTTTCTTCAGTTGACTTCATGCAGTCCAGGATGGAATCAATGAGCACACTGTCCTCCGCCCATCCGTTAGGCGTCTTATTTACATTCTTCATGGTTTCTATAGAAGTAAATGTATCAAATCCAAGATTGGCAAATACTACATTTCTTCCGTAGAAAGTCGCCTTGTTGTTATGAATGGCATGAGCCGCGTAACCAGCTTCTTTAATATCGAACGCCATGCTCTCGCAGACTTCTTTATTGACCTTGGTCTTGTAAGGATATTCGCCCGGTCCGAAGTATTCAAGACTCATTCCCGTGATCACTTCAAATTCGGTATTACAGGTTCCTGCCACTATAGTAGGTACAGTAATATAACCGCTTGAATAATCCCTCTTCAGCTTCTGAAAATACTCAGCAGGGTTGATCGAATAACTAAGTCCATCAAGTGTTGTAGGATCTATATATGATTCAAGCTGGATAAAAATGATATTCGGCTTCTTTACTTCATCCTCTTTAGTCTCATCCGGATCTTTACCATCAGGCGTATCCGATGGTTTTTTCGTTGCTTTCGGCTTCTTGGTATTCGCTACGGTCTCTTTTACCTTCGCCTGAGAGTAATCGTCCGGCTTGGAGATACCGGTATCAAATATAGTCATGCACAGGCAGTACGCGATTCCGTAATCATGATATGAGATCGCGAGATTTCCAAACTTCATGGTAAGAATATTGGTATGTATTCCAACCATTATCATACCGTATGTCGCAAGGAAGTAAACGCACAGAGCTCCTAATGATTTTATCCTTCCGAACACGGTCTTAGTCTTCGGACATATGAATAAAAGCATGATTATGACAAATAATGCGATCAGTATTCCTATTACTATGAGCGCTATCTGCCATCCTTTAAGATACATTACCGCTATCGCAAGCTCGTCCGGATTAAGATCTATGTCAGTTCCGACAAACGGTGTCGTCCTGTGCTGCAGCAGATGGTAATCGGTTATTCCGACTATGGCCCACATAACTATGGAAAGCGCATAGATAAGAAGCTTTTTCCTGACCGCAATGGCGATCATAAACGGTACCATGACGATAAGCCAGTTAAGCGTGAATCTCAAAGGAGATTTAAACATAAACTTGATCGCTTCTATAAAGCTGGCCTTCCTTGACATGGTCTCTATGAATAAAAGCATTATAAACGACATGCATATCGATGCTATCACAGGATGATCAAGTATTAAATGTAGCTTTTTATATAAGAAATCCTGGGATCTCACATTAAAAGCTTGAACTTTTCCGTAAACTCTTCTGATCTTCGAAGGCTTTTTTACTTTATCCGGCACTGAAGCGTCTGTATCTTCCTTCGCGTCATTTTCCGATGTCTCAGAAGTTCCGGCAGCCGCATTGTCCGTGTCTTCCCCGTTCAGAGAAGCTGCTTCCTTCGACTCACTGTATTCGGTAACTTCCTTAAGTTCATCATTATTATCGCTTTTTAACACTTCCTGGTTGACTTCATCCGAATGCGCGTCGATATAATCATCTATATCTATTCTGTTAAAGCCCAGTTTACTTTCCTTATTCTTATCTTTCATATCATCTTTCATAAAAAAATCTCCGTTCTTTTATCGAAATCCGACAATTAACCGTTCAGGTCTCTATTATATATGCTTTATTTTTTAAATTCAACAATAAAAATATAAAGCTTTTTGCCGTCAGAGCACCACATTACCGGCAATTTTAACAATTCTGTCGTTAAGAGCCGGACATTTCATCATTGTCGAATATTCTTCTTTTGACAGTCCCATCGCGGCTTCGGCGGCCAGTTTCAGTGTTTCCGCGTCCGCGTAAGGATCCGCCATCCCGAAAGTGGTCTCACCGCTTTGTGCGATCCCGAAAAGCTCCCCGGGACCGCGAAGCTTAAGATCTTTTGAAGAGATCTCAAAGCCGTCATTGCTCTTTGAAAGGATTTCAAGCCTTTCCCTTGCCTTTTCGCTTTCATGCCCCATCATGAATATGCAATAAGACTGATAAGCTCCTCTTCCCACTCTTCCCCTCAGCTGATGAAGCTGCGACAGACCGAATCGTTCGCTGTTTTCTATCATCATGACAGTTGCGTTAGGGACATTTATACCGACTTCGATAACCGTTGTCGAGATAAGCAGGTCTGTCTCTCCTTTGGAGAATCTTTCCATTATCTCATCTTTCTTACTGTCTTTCATCTTTCCGTGAAGTATCTCGAAACTTATCTCATCTTTATAGATATTCTTAAGCTTAATGGCATACTCTGTGACATTTTCTATATCAAGCTCCTCGTTAGGCTCGACCATCGGACAGATTATCATCGCCTGCCTGCCCTGCTTTATCTGTTCCCTGATAAATGCGTAGGCTTTAGGTCTGTAGCTTTCGTCAACAACGGCATTTTTTACCGGTATCCTGTCCGACGGCAGCTCATCTATGATCGAGATATCAAGATCTCCATACAGGATCAACGCAAGAGTCCTCGGTATCGGGGTCGCGCTTAAGACCAGCACGTGAGGATCGTTTCCTTTAAACATCATCTTTTCTCTCTGATGCACTCCGAAGCGGTGCTGTTCATCGGTGATCACCAGAGCGGCGTCCTTAAATTCCACATTGTCGGAAAGCAGGGCGTGGGTTCCGATAACGATATCAGTCTCTCCCTCTTTGAGAGATTTCTTTATCTCCCGCTTCTTTGCGGCGGGCGTCTTGGAGGTCAGCAATTCTATTCTAACGCCGCTGCCTTCAAACATTGACGAAAGGGATCTGAAATGCTGCGCCGCCAGTACCTGCGTCGGTACCATAAGCGCTCCCTGATAACCGTTCTCAACGGTAAACATCAGCGCTAAAGCTGCCACCACCGTCTTTCCGCAGCCCACATCGCCCTGAACAAGCCTGTTCATCGCCACAGGCTTTCTCATGTCATCCGTTATTTCGGATAAAGCTCTCTTCTGCGCTCCTGTAAGCTCAAACTTAAGCCCCGACAGCATCTTCTTATACTCCGTATCTTTTGTAAATGTATAATATGATCTTCGTCTGGAACTGTCACCGCGAAGCGCTCTTATCCCCAGGCTGAAAGCAAAAAATTCGTCAAAAACAATTCTTTTTCTTGCCGTAAGCATCTCTTCGCGGTCTTTGGGAAAATGCACTTTCTTTAAGGCGTTTCCCAGACTCATAAGTTCATATCTTTTCCTGAAGGCGGCCGTATACCAGTCCTTCGGCTCGTCTGCCGCATCCATGGCGTTTTCAACCGCGCGTCTTACCGCGTTATTGGTTATCCCTTTTGTAAGAGGATATACCGGAAATATCTTTCCAACCCTCATAAGGTATTCTTCTCTGGTCAAAAGCTCGGGCTGGGTCATCATCAGCCTTCCCGCGCTTCTTGTTATCTTTCCCCTGACGATTATGATATTCCCATATTTTACTTTTGAATACAGATAAGGCATGTTAAACCATATAAGCTGTATGCTTCCTGTCTCATCTTTTATATTGGCGATCAGGATCTTTTTTCCGTTAACACTCTTCGTAACCGGAACAGTATAGACAAATCCTTCAAATGTAGATATATGTCCCTCCTGTTTTGTTCCGATAAGCTCCGCCTTCCCGTATTCCTCATAATCCCTCGGATAATAGTTTATCAGATCGGATACAGTGTATATTCCAAGTTTCGCATAAAGAGCGGCTGTCTTTTCGCCTATTCCTTTTATCACACATATACTGTCTCTGTCTGACATATGATATAACCTCCGTAAGAATTCTGAGCGTCCCACATTTTTTGACCGCACGAGGTTAGTTTACACTAATCCTGTTAAAAACTCAATACCCTCCGTAACTGCGAAGTTTATTTACAAGCCCTGAAAGTATCTTAACCGCGTCATCTATCTCTTCTCTGGTATTGTATCTGCATACGGATATTCTTATAGCTTCCCCGGCCTGCGCGCTGCTTAATCCTATAGCTTTGAGAACATGCGAGGAATGAGTGTCTTTCTGTGAGCAGGCTGACGCCGTCGATATATACAGCCCCTGCTCTCCCGCAAGAAGCATAAGACTCCTGGCTTCAATGCCTTTTATGGAAATATTAAGATTACCCGGAAGTCTGTTTACAGGATCTCCGTTCATGGTGATCTCCGGTATATTTTTCTTTAATTTATCATAACAATATTCTCTCAGGGTCCTTACATAGTCCCCGTCTTTCTCAACTTCCCTGCAGGACATTACAGCCGCCTTTCCCATCGCCGCTATCGACGCAAGGTTCTCTGTGCCGGAACGAAGACCGTATTCCTGTCCCCCTCCCGCTATAAGAGGAAGCTCTATTTCGGACTCCCACATACTTTTAAGCTCTTTAGAGATGTACATAAATCCGCATCCCCTCGGTCCGTGGAATTTATGCGCGCTGACGCTCATCATTCCTATGCCGCTCTCTTTAACATCGACGGGAATATGACCGTATGCCTGAACCGCGTCCGTATGAAACACTATACCGGCTTTCTTAGCGATACCGGCAAGTTCATTAACCGGTTCTACAGTACCTATCTCATTATTGGCAGTCATTATCGTGGCAAATACCGTATCATGTCTTAAAGCTTTCCCGAAATCCTTCGGACTTACTCTTCCATATCTGTCAACCGGAAGGTAAGTGACGTTATATCCGATATCTTCAAGCTGTCTGAGCGGATTTAATACCGCATGATGTTCTATAGAGCTCGTGATGATATGGGCACTGGACATACCTTTTCTCAAGGCTTCAAGATAAGGTATGCATTTTACCGCCCAGTTGTCCGACTCAGTTCCGCCCGAAGTGAAGATTATCTCATCTTCCCGCGCATTTACTGTATCAGCTATTATCCCTCTGACATGATCCAGAGCTTTCCTGCTGTTTCTTCCCTTTTCGTACAGAGCCGACGGGTTGCCGTAATCGGTTCCCGAATATCTTTCCATAATATCTATAACCTCAGGCGGCATGAATGTCGTCGCCGCATTATCAAGATATATCTCTTTCATATGATCCCTCATTTTTACATTACTGCCGTCTGCAGTTGTAATAATTCCAAATAACAGACATAAATCTAATATATGATATGCCCGGAGCATCAAATGGATATTCATAGTTCTTTTAAAACCGGTCAAAGAGGAAAGGCTCTTATCAAAGGAACTCTTCTGCTGTCTGCCGTTACCGTTATTGTCAGGATCATGGGATTCTTTATAAAAATATGGATCTCACGCATTCTTTCAAATACCGATCTCGGAAAATATCAGCTCATATTAAGCTTCTTTATCATGGCTCAGACTCTGTACAGCGGCGCTGCCGCCACTACCATGACCGCCTTTACCTCCAAAGCGCCTGACTTCGCCTCTAAGAAAAGGGTGCTTATCTACGGGATCAGACTTTCATTAATGCTGTCTTGCGCCGTAAGCT
>CACZSY010000046.1 GCA_902783965.1 uncultured Lachnospiraceae bacterium | reverse complement strand
GCCAGCTTGTTCTTTACAGATATGCGATCGGTAAGGTTTTTGGGAATAGTGAAGTGATGACGGAACTGATACATTTATACCGGTGAACAGTTATGTTATTGCATAAAAATCATTTGTTCGGATAATGAAAAGTAAAAGAAGGAACATATCAATAATAGATGTGTTTTTATACTACGAGATTATTGTGTACGAATGTTTAAAAGCGTATCATTTTTTATGGTGTGTACATAAAGGATGAAAAAAAATTTTTTAAAGGGGAAATGACATGAGAAATTTAGTGATACTAAGAGGCGCTCTCGGCAGAGTGTGAGACTGCGCCGGGACAGATATACATGACAAAGATCAAGTTTCCTTATTATCTATTCTGGAAGTCCATGAGAGCAGTGGCTGACAAGGTTCGCCGCAGTTCGGATATAAATTATTCTTCTCTTTGAAATGCTTTGTCCAATTATTTTTATACATGGCTGCATAAGCAGGATGCGGAGACGCTTGGTAAAGATATTATTTCGTTAAGGGATATGTTTGAAGAGTCACAAAAAAAACTGAAATGATCTTTTAAAAGAAAAATTTGGCAAGCGCATGGTACAATAATCTGAGCCATGAGCCCTTCGACAAGCTCAGAACCCGTTTGTCGAAGGTTTTTTTTGATGATATAGAAACATCAAAAAAATAATAAAATTAGCACTCACCTATTGACTTGGCTAATAATAAGTTGTATAATCTATACATAAGGTTAAGTCTGAAAGGGGGCGATAATCATGAATATAAAAAAATTTACACAAAAGTCCATAGAGGCTTTAAATAACAGCGAGGCCGTTGCTGCGGAATACGGTAATCAGGAGATAGACCAGGAGCATTTTCTCTATAGTCTGATCAGGCTGGAGGACAGTCTTATCAAGGGGCTTTTAGAGAAGATGGAGATAAATACAGAAGAATTTTCTTCAAAGCTTGAAGAACTAATTTCAAACAAGCCGAAGGTTTCCGGTTCTTCCACGTCGAGATTTATAAGCTCTTCACTTAATAAGGTGCTCACGGATGCAGAGGAAGAGGCTAAGAAGATGGGGGATTCTTATGTATCTGTAGAGCATCTTATGCTGCGTCTCATCGCAGATGCAAATCCAAATCTTAAGGCTTTGTTCTCACAGTATGATATAAACAGGAACAACTTCCTTGCGGCTTTAAAAACCGTAAGGGGAAACCAGACTGTAAACAGTGACAATCCTGAGGCTACATATGACACATTGAACAAATATGCCACGGATCTTGTGGAGAGAGCCAAGGAAGGAAAGCTTGATCCGGTTATCGGCAGGGATAATGAGATACGGAACGTGATCCGTATCCTGTCAAGAAAGACAAAGAACAATCCCGTTCTTATCGGCGAACCCGGAGTAGGTAAGACTGCGGTAGTAGAGGGACTTGCCCAGCGTATAGTGAGGGGGGATGTGCCTGAGACACTTAAAGAGAAAAAGCTTTACGCTCTTGATATGGGAGCGCTGGTCGCCGGAGCAAAATACAGGGGTGAGTTTGAGGAGCGTCTTAAGGCTGTTCTTGACGAGGTTAAGAAGAGCGAAGGGGAGATAATCCTTTTCATAGACGAGATCCATACCATAGTCGGGGCCGGAAAAACAGAGGGCGCCATGGATGCCGGAAATATGCTTAAGCCTATGCTGGCAAGAGGTGAGCTGCACTGTATCGGTGCCACCACTCTTGACGAGCACAGACAGTATATCGAGAAGGATAAGGCACTTGAAAGGCGTTTCCAGCCTGTACTTGTGGATGAGCCTACGGTGGAAGATACCATTTCCATATTAAGAGGCATAAAGAGCAGGTATGAGGCATTTCACGGAGTTAAGATAAGTGACGGCGCGCTTGTGGCTGCTGCAACGCTTTCCGACAGATATATTTCCGACAGATTCCTGCCTGATAAGGCCATTGACCTGGTGGATGAAGCTTGTGCCGGCATAAAGACAGATCTTGATTCCATGCCTGCAGAACTTGACGAGATGAAACGCCACATTATGCAGATGGAGATCGAGGAAGCTGCGCTTCTTAAGGAAACAGATAACTTAAGCAAGGACAGATTGAATGACCTGCAGAAAGAACT
>CACZSY010000045.1 GCA_902783965.1 uncultured Lachnospiraceae bacterium | reverse complement strand
GAGCGGAAGTCTGTTGCTGTCCTGTTTGCCCTCGACAATGAAGACAAAATTAACATTCATCAGATCGTTCGCCGTATATCCGAGATCATCGAGTATCTCATCGATGCCCGTCTTTTCATTTATGGTAGTATGATAATCTTCATCGAGCACCACCTGCCTTATCTGCTTCGATGAGAAGTTAAAGATAAGGTTAGGCGAATGTGTTGAAAATATCACCTGATTTTTCTTCGACAGTCTGTAAAGTATCTCGCTCGAAGTCTTCTGAAGCGAAGGGTGCAGATAAATCTCCGGATCCTCGATCATGATGATGCACGGTATGGAAGCTTCATCTTCCACATAAGCTTCAAGCAGGGACAGAGTAAAAATGCTCTTCAAACCTTCACTCAGACTGCTTATGTCTCCGACCGTCTTACGGTTCGGATCGCTAATGACCGTGCTTACGTCAAATACTTTCTCCGCATCGAAATTCATCTCAAAGCTTACTTCCTGACTGCTTCCGTTCGCATGAAAACAACCGTTGAGTCTCTTGGTAAACTCTGACAGATTCGTATTGCAGAGCCTGTATTCCATAAGTCTTGCCACTTCAAATACGGTCAGCTCTACGGGTTTCTTTTTATTGATCGCCCCGATGCAGGTAAAACATTTATTGCATTTCTTGGCCTCATTAAAGATGCACTCGTTATTCTTAAGCTCTCCCAGATATTCTTTATCGTTCAGCGTCAGAATGTCGCTTAAGATCGTGCTGAAATTCCTGCTGTGGTCGATATGGTATATCCTCGGGAATACTTCTTTGATATATTTATTGTTTTTCTTAAAACCATCGTTATATCTAACCTTATAATTATGGCCGCGTCCTATGACCGCGGTGAATTTAAGAGCCCCATCCCTGTAGGAAGGGATCCTTTTATAAAACTCCTCCAGCCACATATCGTAATTCTTGAACTTGCTCACTCTTCCCTTTTTATGAAAAATGGCAAGGTCATCCAAAGTGAGCTCAACCCTCATCTCAATGGTGATATTCTGCTCCGGATCAAGGAAATCCTTCTCCCCGATCTCGAGTTCACCCGCCGCCGCTCTTATCGCGTCTATTATAACGGTCTTACCCGTATTATTCTTGCCCACAAGGATCAGGGCGTTCTCAATATTATTTATGGCAAGATCACTTATTGATTCAAAATTTTTTATCCGGATATAACTGAGCTTCATACGCCTACCTCTTCACCGAATCACAGTTTTATTCTGGTCTTTATTTCTTATTTGCTGGATCACTATTTTACTCAAAACTTAGTTTCTTTTTCCAAATCACAATTTTACTCTGGTCTTCATTTCTTTCTCTTCACCGAATACCCGAAGCTTCCTATCTTTTTGCCCATGCCGAAATAACCGCCGTGCAGATACGCAACAAGTCCCGCTTTATCAAGCCTTAGGGAATTCTTCTCGTCAAGCAGGCTTTTATCCACATTTACTCCCGTAACCTTTCCGATGAACATCGTGTGGCTTCCAAGCTCGATCATTTTTTCCACATGACACTCTATATTGACCGGACTCTCGCCTATCCCCGGACAGCTGACCGTATGCATCTTTACCGGAGTAAGCTTTAAGGAGGAAAACTTATCTATATCCCTTCCCGACTTTACCCCGCAGTTATCCATGGCAAATGTCAGCTTTTCATTTACAAGGTTCACAACGAATTCCCTGCTCTGCTTTATGATCTCATAAGAGTGTCTTTCTTTTCTCACCGAGATTGAGATCATCGCGGGATCCGAGCATACGGTGGCGCACCACGCAACCGTGATGATATTAGGACGCGCGCCTGCCGCGCAGCTGATCATGACTGCCGGCAGGGGATAGAGCATGTTCCCCGGTTTCCAGAATTCCTTTTTATCTGATCTTTCAATTTTTTCCATATGCATATCTATTTCCGTCTGAGATATTTTTTAATTATCCTGCTGCAGCGCCATCATGATCGCCGGTATGAGCTGCTTCTTTCTCGATACGACTCCCGCAAGTTCCAAAGGACCGTCGGCCTTTGTTGCAAACGCCTCTTCTACCATCTGCGCCGCGCCGTTTCCGAGGTACAGAAGCCTTGTGGTCGAAGACATGATATCCGTCAGCATGAAAAGGATCATATCGACTCCATGCTCCGCAATAGCCTTTTCCATATACGGCACGATCTTATTCTCGATCTTTTTAAGCTCCTCGACATTCATAGAAGTTATCTGTCCCACGCCGAAAGAAACATCTCCCGCGCTGAACTTCTTGAAATCCTGATAGAATATCTCTTCCGCGGACTTTGAGCCCAGCGTGCTTCCCGCTTCGAACATCTGCTTTGCGTACTTGAAGGGATCGATGCCGGCGATCTTGGCAAGTTTATTTGCCGCCTCAATATCTACCATTGTGCAGGTAGGGCTCTTGAAAATGAGCGTGTCGGAAATGATCGCCGAGCACAGGAGTCCCGCAATCTTAGGACTGATCTCCACACCGTTTTCAAGATACATCTGATATACAATGGTTGCCGTGCAGCCCAGCGGCTGGTTTCTGAAATAAACCGGTCCCATGGTCTCAATGCTTCCGATCCTGTGATGATCGATGATCTCAAGTATCTCGGCGTCATCCAGACCATCCACCGCCTGCGACCTCTCATTATGATCTACAAGTATCAGTTTCTTTCTCCTGCTGTCCAGAAGATTCCGTCTTGATATCATTCCCGCAAAAGTTCCGTCCTTATGAAATACCGGGAAATCCCTGTGGAACTTCTTTGCCATGACCTGTCTAATATCTTCTATGTAATCATCCGTCCTGAAAGTTATCAGGTTTTCGCTCTTCATGAAAAATCTTACCGGAATACTCTGGTTAATAAGTCTTGCTACGGTAAATGTATCATATTTCGTAGTGATTATCGTGCAGCCGCTGTTTTCCGCGAGCTTAACGATAGTCTTTGAAACAGTAGCGCCGTCACAGACAACGATGCACGCCGCTTCCATTTCGATGGCGCAAAGCTGCGATTCGTATCTGTTTCCAAGAATAACGATATCGCCTTTGGCAATATAATTTTCCATAAGATCCGGATTGGCGGCCGCGATAAGCACCTTTCCGCCTTCAAGATGCGCGTCTTTAGGTCCGCACAGCATCTCTCCCGAAAGTGTCTCTACTATATTGGCAAACGGCGTCTTCGCCTTCCCCAGCACCTCGCTGTCGTAAATATCCATATAGGATTTCGCGATATCGCCTATAGTAATAAGACCCTCAAGCACATTGTCCTTCACCATAGGAAGAGTAACTATCTGTCTTTCCCCCATGAGCTCCCATGCTCTTTTAATGGAAATGCCCTTGTCGACTCCCTTAACCTTACGGTATTCTATATCCTTTACCTGAGTCCTCACATCCGCAAGATACTGCGGCGCCGCGACCTTGAATTTTTTAAGGACAAATGCCGTCTCCGAATTGATCTGTCCCGCTCTTCTCGCCGCATAGTAACCGCCTTTTCCCAGCTTGTTTTTAAGTTCCGCATATGCTATCGCCGAACAGATGGAATCCGTATCCGGATTAATATGCCCGATAACATAAATTTTCTGTACACTCTCATCCATAAGTCATCACCCAAATATCATTTATAAAGTTCTTTTTAACAGTCTTCACTCGCTAAGAAATCCGCATCGTTCAACCGGATCTTTCAATCAGATCTTTCATCCGCATCATTGCTCAGCTGATACATCCGCATCATTGCTCAGCTGATACATCCGCATCATT
>CACZSY010000044.1 GCA_902783965.1 uncultured Lachnospiraceae bacterium | reverse complement strand
TGAGCAGATGCTGGGCTGACAGACCGATCTTCTCAAGGTTCTCCCTTGTTGTTTCAGATAAACCGGGATCATTCAGCGCAATCCTGTCCAGTCCGATGATCGCATTCATCGGCGTGCGTATTTCATGGCTCATATTAGATAGGAACGCTGTCTTAGCCTTATTTGCCTGATTGGCCTCTTCCAATGCAACAATCAACGATTCCCGCTGCTGTGCCAGTTCCTGCATCATCTCCTTTTGTTCGGTGATATCTATAAACACACCTATATAGGTTTTAGGCGAACCATCAGAACGACGTGTTGGTTTGCCGACAGCTCGATACCAGCGATATCCTCTGTTTTTTGTACGCAGACGGTATTCCACATCATAGGTCTTCTGACCGGTATAGTCGGATATCGTTTCATTATATTCTTTCAGTACGCGCTCCTTGTCATCAGAATGCAGTAGATCAGACCATGATTCCAGTACATCCGGAAAATCCTCCACACCCTGATACCCGATCATTCTTCGAAATTCATCGCTCCAGTTGACCCGTACCATCGAACCTGCTTCATCAAAATCCATTGTCCATTTACCGGATCCGAGCATTTCATGAATTGTGTTAAGAGATGCTGCTTCGTTTTGCAATGCATTGTACAGATCGTCATGTTCCTTCGTCCGGGTTATGTCGATCGTCACGCCTCTATACTGCGATGGTCTTCCTTCAGAATCCCTGCTTAACATCCCCTTGCTGCGAAACCAGCGGACAGAACCGTCCTTTTTGATAAAGCGAAAGTCATAGTCTGCAGTTCTCATAGTGCTGTCATCAAGAAAACTTGCGGTAATATCACCAAAATAAACATCCTTGTCTTCCGGATGAATTCCGTTAAGGAATGGCTCTATCTCATTCGGAAAATCACGCAGGTCTGTATAGCCCATCAATCTGCGGAAACCATCACCCCATTGTACAGATGTTATCGAGCCATCCGGCGCAAAATTGATAACCCAACTACCTGCCTCTGTCAGATCTGTCAGCAGACGGATTGTTGCAGACTGTTCTTCTATACGCATATCCTTTTCATCATTTATCAGATTCATAAAGGACTCCTTTCGTTCATTCTTACTTAATTATCTGTAATGATTTCAACATCTCTATCCATTTACTACTCCTTCGTATTTTGCAGCATACTCACATATGCCAATAGTCTTTTCTTTTAAAAAAGAACCACCAATGCTTTTTTGCATCAGTAGCCCTTGTATCTACTTTTACTGTCACACGATCTACACTTCATATACTATATATTCATGGTCAAATTCATATCCCAGTTTTTCTGCCAGATGAACTGAGATCATATTCTGGGCATCCCAGCTTGGATATAATCCTTCATCAAGGCATTGTAGGATCAGCGCCGCACATGCAACTGTCGCCAGTCCCTTCCTGCGCTCTTCCTCTGCCGTATCAACCTCTATCTCAATTCCTTCAAGATATCTTGTATAAGAAGATGCTCCTGCCACAATTTTTCCAGACTTTATTATAACTACACCTCTTCCGATTTTCAGATAGTTTTCTTTACTCTCAAATGATGAAACAAAATCTCTAGTCATTGGATCAGACAGACACATATCATAAATATTTTCATCAATTTCTTTTAATTCGTAGCCTTCCGGCAGCCCGTCTATCAATTTACGCAATAAGCCTTTGTCAAACTTTGTATCCTTTTTGATGGCATACCGGGTTGCCTTCTTTGCTTTCGGAAAGCATTCCTCAATACAGTTTGCCCATGCTTCATTTTGCGGCGTCATAACAACAAAACTATCAGGCTTATGCATTACAAGCTCCTTATCAGGCACTCCGGCATAGAATGCAAAACATCCCACATAAGCCATCGCTGATACTGGAGAATCCGGATCCGTAACAAAGATTTTTCCCATGACTTTTTGTAGGCAGGAATATATCAATGTCTCATGCCAGCCCTCAAATATATGATCTGCTTTTGATGTATCTGTCAGTTCGTATATCATCTTTCACCATCCCTAACATCCTTACTTAGGATCATTCCTCGGTGCTTTTTATTTTACCCTCTTTTATTAATTTCAACATAACATCGGCGACCTTTGGATCAAACTGACGTCCCTTGTTGTTCTCGATCTCACTGATGATCTTTTCGAGTGAAAGTCTATTTCTGTATACGCGATTGGTATTCATCGCATCAAATGAATCTGCAACGCAGATCATTCTTGCAATAAACGGGATATCCTCTCCTGCCTTTCCCTCAGGATAACCCTTTCCATCATATCTTTCATGATGGTACAAAGCGCCCACTCCTGCGTTTTTAAGACTTTTGAAGTTGCTGAGAATATCGCCACCTCTTACCGTATGGGATTTGATTATCTCAAATTCCTCATTAGTAAGTTTTCCAGGTTTTCCCAGTATGTTGTCCGGCACACCTATTTTCCCACAGTCATGCAGAAGGGCTACATAATATATGCGTTCAAGATCCTCTCCGCTGTAACCGAATTCCTTTGCGATCATCTTGGTATAAACGGCTACACGTTTTGAATGACCGTTAGTATACTTATCCTTTGCATCAATGAAACCTATGAAGGTTTCGATGGATTCACTGATGATCTCGTTGTCACGCTCATGTCTTTCCTGATAACGTTTAATCTGAACTGAGGTAATGATATAGATTATAAGAGCTATTATCCATATAGCTATACTTCCCAGAGATATCCAGAACAATGGCTCGCTGGTCAGACGCCTGTTGAAGGTATATTCTATCTCAAGAGAGGAATCCTCTAAGGTTTTCCCTATCTCGACATACATTATGAGACCCGGAGTTGTACCCTCATTTGGTTTTATAGGCATCTCCAGAGCATTCATACTTGTGCTGGGTATATATTTGAAATAATCCCCCGGCTTCATCGGGATAAACGATTCGCCGTCAACTGATACGGTCTCCAACTTATGCTTTTCCGGAGAAAACTGACGCAGATCGGGAATCGTATCGACAATTTCCTTTGTCTTTACGTTCTGATGAACTTCAATGGCGCCGTTCCATGCTGATGAAAGGTAGGCTTCCTCACTGAAGACAAATGTAAACGAAAAATCTTTTACTTCATCGCTGGTGTTATTTGCAACTGTATAATCATATATGTACGCCTGATAGTTATTCTCGGTAATACCCTTATTATTGAAGTCAAATATCTTTCCCCAGGTATCGGATCTTGCAACAATTCCAATGTTAACACCATCGCCATCGTCAGCATTGACATTGAACAGATCAGCGCCGGACAGATTGTCCTTATGAACTTTATTATTATATATGGAATTTCTCACCATACTCATTATCAGAATAAGGATGGCACACAACATGGTTATGCCAAAAATAAGACGGGATCTTATTTTGCTTTTCTTTTTCATATGATTCTCTCCGTTCAAAATATAATGTAAAAATATCTCAGTTGAAAATACTATGCTTTTCGAATAAATTACACTATAACAATAGCACAAAGCTAACACAATGTCACGATTTTACTACACTTAAAATATTTCTGCAAGATTTTTGATGTACTCCATCTCTTCTGCTGAACGCAGCCATTTCCTTCTCCGGCAGCCTGTAAACATTTGCAATCATACACTTCCAGCGTTTTCAAGCCTGCCAAGTGCATCAGGATTGTTTCCGATAATTGCCCCAACCTTTTCGCACGACTTCATTTCCGGACAGTTGCCGCAGGTTTCCATCTTTTTTTCTTTCGCACACTGCCTTATCGGACATAAAGAATCACAGTACACAGTCTTTACTCCAGGAATCCTACAACCGGAACAGTTGATCATCTCCGGCGTGATCTCCACTCCGTTAAGCTTAGACCATTCTTCAGCCACCTTCACCCGTAGTTCATTATCATTATCAACCGTTGCCAGACGAGCTTCGCAGGCCTCACAATCCAGCCCGCAATATGCAATGTAATCGTTCATAATCAAAGTCTCCATTCATCGATCATAAATTTCTTATTTCTTTTGCCAGTGAAAATGGAATTATATCCCCGGGATTCGTTTCTATATACGCTCTTTCCTCATGCATATAATCAACTATTTCTTGTGCCTTGTAATTCTTGAACTTCTTAATTACCACATCCAAAATAGTCTTGTCCTTATCACTTAACACACTATAATCCATTCTCTTACATGGATAAATATGAAGCATAGAATCATAATTAATACTTACTTCCTCATGAACATTCAAGTTTTCAAGATTCATAAGACTATAATGCCCAATTGGAAGCGCACCCATTTCATAATGGCGATAAACCAGTCCGGTAATTGCAAATCCATTCTCTTTATAAGATAATGCATCAGCATACCAAAGCATTTTCATCAGTTTAACCTTAAATAGATTTGATACTTTCTCAGCCATATAAGAAATAGCTGCTTCCAGCTTATCTATATTCAGCAAAACAAACCCATTCGAATCAGAAGGTTCTTCAAAACTTACATATTCACCTTCAAATGCTTGTCGTGTTAGATATTCCTTTCCATATGAATCCAACTTCTCTACAATTTTAGACCTTACTTCATGTCTTTTAATACCAGAAAATTTGTCCGAATTTTTCTTTAAAAATTCTAAAGCTTGCAGCGGATTATCTTTAATCAAACGCAACATAGTATCATATGCTTCATCTTGAATCGCCTTGCTTTCATAACGTGAAATCGTAGCTTCTCCCCATCCGAGTAATCTTGCCAGATCTACTTGAGACAGTCCATAACTTTCCCGTATTGCCACAATTTCATCGGAAGTAAGTAATCCATGTTTGACGCGATAAGCATTTCTGGCATTGAGTAGATTCTCATTTGTCATAGAGCCAGTTTCAAATTCATTTTCTTCATCATCCGCATTTGCACAAAAATAAAACCTCTCTTCATAGGTTACCTTATCCCCTTTCAG
>CACZSY010000043.1 GCA_902783965.1 uncultured Lachnospiraceae bacterium | reverse complement strand
TAACTCTAAACTAAACTTTTTAAACATGTCCAAAAAGTTTAATTAAACTATTTGGACTATGTGCAGTATTGGAGGTTGTCTCATATTAAAACAAATACTTCTTTAGCAGCAAAAAATGTTCGCCTGCAGCAATGGGTCCAGGAGATCCATGAGTGAAATTCAAGACCCAAGGGAATGTCTGTCGACGAATGGTGCAATGAACGCGGACTCAAAAAGGGAATCAGGTACCTGTCAACTTTAAGAAAATGTTACAAAAATATAAATGTGACATTTGTGACATCTTCATTTTGACAGGTATATTTTTTGATACAATATTCATATAATTGAAGAATATGATGGTATAATGAAAATTTGTTATTTGAGGATGAGGAATAGAGATGATAATCATGGAAAGTGGGGAGCCGGTGTAAAGTGTAACCGACAAAAAGATGAAAGAAGTTCAGTTTTGGAACGGAGTCATTATTACAGAGACAAATAAAGCCTAAAATAAGTTGAAACGAGACTAATAGTCTCCAAAAACTTGACATAAATGCGAATACAAGCATATAATAAAGTTGAGGAACTATGGCATAAAGGATTTTGGAGGTGGCAAAATGGTGGATATTAATGTTGTAGTTGCCAACAATATTGCAGATCAAATGAAAAAACATAATACGAAGCAGATCGATCTGGCTAATGCAATCGGTGTTAAGAAGCAGGTAATGAGCAAGATGCTAAATGGATCTAGAACGATAAGCATCGCGGAGCTTCATAGAATTGCAGAATTTTTTCATGTAAGCACAGACAATCTTATGGAGAGTCCAGTTGCTGAATGTGAAGAGAATGTTGTGATGGCCTTCATGGGTAAGGTCAATACGGAGGCTGCACGGGACGCTCTGCACACTGTTGATGAACTTGCTGATATGATCATTTATCACGCAAATGTTCGTGATAATGCAAAGGTTGTGTCAGAAACATGGGAGATGTAGAGATGAATTCTTTTCTTAACGGAATACTGTATAGTGTTGACCCTGACAGGTTTTACCAGATCAGTACTGCCGCATATAGCTTTGCTGTTAATTATGTTGGGAATAATATTATTCAGGATGACATTTTTTCTTTGATTGAAAACTATACCAAGGCGAAAGAAATGCCGCTTGAATGGATACGTATTCCGATAGATGATCAGGATTTATGTGCCTGTACATTTATTCGCTGCGGACGTATTTTTATCATGATAAATACAAAGCTTCCTTATTCAAAGCAAATATTTGCTGCGGCTCATGAATTGTATCATATATGGTGTTATCTGGAAAATGATGACACGGAGCTGATAAGATCCGGGTCTATTTTAGATGCTCACACGATTGACACTGGAACAACAGAAGCAGAAGAAATGGAAGCAAATGCATTTGCCGGAACCCTTTTGGTTTCTTCAGACAGTTTGAATCAGCAGATTAGGATATACCAGATTAATAGTTTAGATCCCGGAGTAGATGAGATATTGACTTTAATGGATATCTTTGCTATTCCATATAAGGCGATGGTTCTAAGATTGTTTGAAGAGAAGAAAATATCTGATGAAAAAGCATCAGATTTGTTGAACATCTCAGGGGAATATATCCAAAAGCGTATCGACATTACCGGGAAAACGAAACGTTGGTCCTTTGCACCGGTAGGAACTGAAAGACTCGGAAGTATTATTGAGAATCTATCAGAAAACACTGAAAATGAAAGACTTCCTGATAGTCGCTTGAACAGCGACAAATTTAAACTTGAAAAGATAATGAAGAGGTACGGGATAAAGTGAGTGGGTTGACAAGATATGCGATTTTGGATACAGATTTTGTGTCCAAGGCGAACATAATAAAATCGAAAGATCGCGTTCTTGCTGACGAGGTTCTGAAATTTCCGGGTTATCGCTTCTATTGTCATCAGAAGATGAAACAGGAACTGAGAGATCACGGGACAAGGGATTCGCAGAACTGGTTGGACCGCAGGATGACTGAGGGAGACATTCAGTGCTATGATGATGAACAGATAATTAAGGAACTGAAGAATGCGGCAGGAAATCAGTGCTATGCATACTATCGTTTGTTTCTCATAGAAGGTTGCAATATGGTAAGTTCCGACTACTATGGAGATTATTTTCAGAAGCTGGATGAATATCTGAAGCAAGGTAATATTGATGATTCAGGATTTTTGCGTGTACTGGGACAGTGTGAGTCGCTGATCGGTCATCAGAAAAATTATGGTGAAGTAAAAGCTTTCTTGTTACTGAAAACAATCAACTTTGTTTATAGTGTCGAGGCTTTCATATTCTGTTCGGATGATTTTGATGCACGCAGGAGTTATGCTAATTCTGCGGCAATTCCATGTATCAGTATTCTGAGTGTGTTTCTTAAACTATGGCTTCTTAGAAGGCAGTTAGATGAGATTGAGCCTTATTATCAGAGTTTCGTAGACTGGTGTAATAATAGAGAGCATCCTCAGATCAATGTAAAAGTCTGGAGATTCAGCGAAGG
>CACZSY010000042.1 GCA_902783965.1 uncultured Lachnospiraceae bacterium | reverse complement strand
GACGGAGTGATAAAGGTAAGAACCACTAAGAAATTCGGAGAATCTACGGTTGCAAGGATACTCGAACTTGTTGAAAATGCAGCTGCAAGAAAATCACGTTCCGAGAAATTCATCAGCAGGTTTGCAAAATATTATACTCCGATCGTATGTGCGGGAGCGCTGATACTTGCGGTTCCGGTCCCGCTGCTGCTAAAGCTGCTCGGGATAAATGCCGTCTGGACGGACTGGATATACAGAGCCCTGACATTTCTTGTCATAAGCTGCCCGTGCGCACTGGTCATCAGCATTCCGCTGACATTTTTCGCAGGCATCGGCTGCGCAGGTTCTAAAGGTATCCTTATCAAGGGTTCCAATTTCCTTGAAATTCTCTCGGGAGTAAAGATGGTAGTATTTGATAAGACCGGAACACTTACTAAAGGTAATTTTGCCGTTACGGGAATCAGACCGCACGGGATAAGCGAAGACGAGCTGTTAAGATATGCAGCTTATGCGGAACATTTTTCAAACCATCCGATAAGCAGAAGCGTGGTTAAAGCTTATGGAAAAGAAATAGACGAAAGTCAGATCAAAGATGCCAGGGAACTCAGCGGACACGGAGTTGAAGCAGAGATCTTTGGGAAGAACGTCGTCGCCGGCAATCACCGGATGATGAAAAAAGCAGGGATAGAAACTGAAGATCACGTTGCAGCCGGAACCATCGTCTATGTAGCGGTTGATGGAAAGTACTGCGGCCTGCTGGAAATATCTGATGAGATCAAGGAACACTCCAAAGAAGCTCTTGTCAGTCTTAAAAGGTTAGGGATAAGAAAGACTGTGATGCTTACCGGAGATACTGAAGTTACAGCACTCAAAGTAAGTGACAGCCTTGGGATCGACGAGACTTATTACGGACTTCTTCCAAAAGATAAAGTTGAAATGCTTGAAAAGCTGCTTGAAAAGAAAGGCGATAAAGAAGTACTTGCATTTGTCGGAGACGGCATCAACGATGCTCCGGTGCTTTCAAGAGCGGATATCGGTATCGCAATGGGAGCGATGGGTAGCGATGCCGCAATAGAAGCGGCAGATGTTGTGCTGATGGACGATGATCCGGCAAAGATATCGGAAGCAATAAAACTGTCTGCCGGATGTATAAGGATCGTTTATGAGAATATCTTCTTTGCGATCGGTGTCAAGGTCATATGTCTGATGCTCGGAGCAGCCGGCATCGCGAATATGTGGGTTGCGATATTTGCCGATGTAGGTGTCATGGTTATCGCAGTTCTCAATGCAATAAGAGTTTTGTTTGAGAGAAAATAAGAAAGAGTACGGGTGAATGCATTATGGAAAATGAAGAAATATATGATCTGGCTGATCTTTTTAAATTGTTTTCTGATTCGACAAGGATAAGAATACTATATCTTTTATATGAAAATGAATACTGTGTATGCGACATAGCCCAGTCATTAAATATGACGCAGTCGGCAGTATCACATCAGCTTAAGCTGTTAAAACAGGGAAGACTGATAAAGGGCCGAAGGGATGGAAAGCAGATATACTATTCTCTTGCGGACGAACATGTGGTGACGATAATCGATATGGGAATGGAACATATTCTTGAATAAAAGACGCATCAGCTGCCAGATCTGTTTTATGTGATTTAACAGATATGGCAGCTGAATTGTCATTGAATTGTCATGGTTTAATGATTATAATATAATAAGACAGAAGCATTAACAGTATACCATAATATATGGTTTAACCTGAATATTTCAGCCAGAGATGTTACCGGTCTTTTAGCAGGGTGCAGGCGGGAGCATCGGGACTTGAATAAAAGATTATATAAGAAGCGACAATTACAAAGAAAGGAAGATGCTGCAATGCCAAGAAGAGAATATCATGAAACCGTAGATCCCCAAAAAAGAAAAACAGAATATCAACAGAGTGTAGAAGCGGCAGAGAAAAGTAATTTTGATAAGCTTTATAACCGTTATGGCTCTAACGGAAAGATGTTCGACACATTTAAGAAAAAGGAAGAATATGACAAGATCAAGATAGATATTCCTGAAGGATTGAATGAGGACTTTGTAACGGCTATTGTTATGGGGGCCATGCTGCGCAAGGACAGACTCAATAAGAAAGATATGACAACATCTTCGATAGGTCAGAGTTCTCCGCTGGATTTTAATCGTTCCATGATAACACAGAGTTTTGTCAAAGAAGGCGGAGATCCGCGTCAGGGTGAATTCGCAGATCTGCTGCCTCTGGCGAGACAGGAAGCGAAAGAGGCAATTGAAGAGTTTGCTCAGGGCAAGCCGGATAAGGCAATGAAGATGCTGAATGAATTTATTGACTCCAGAGTAGATTCTGTAAGACAGTCGGGTATAAGAAAAGCCGGTAATGCTGAGGATATCAGTGACCCGGAGACGATGACGATACTTCTTGGTGCAAAGCTGGTAGGACAGCCGCCTCTTAATGCCAGGGGAACTTATTCCGAACATGAGATAGTCCGTTTAAATAATTACCAAAAGATGTACGATGCCCGCAATAAGGTTAATGAACTCTCGAGCAAGCTGATGAATGATCCGCCGGCGCCTAACAGTCCTGAAAGAAAAAACTTGTCGAAGATATTCTTTTATATAAACTTGTTCAGGGTATAAATACTACAGAGAATGACTATAACGTACAAGTAAGAACCGACGAGATCATGGACAGGATGTTTGAGAATCTTGGAACGGAGGTTTTGGATGGACAGGATCCTGCCTATTTTGATAGTTTAAAGGGGCAGGTGGATTCAGATTATGAGATCCTGGAACAAAAGAATAAGCTGTCAGCGGCTTATCAGCAATATCATATAAGCGATCAGCAGGTGATACTTTCAAGACCGAATGGTATAGAGGAGCTTAGAAAATATTATAAAAATGCCATTCTTAAATCTGACCTTTATAAAGATCTTGTAGAGGCTGAAGGAGATGATATCGTCCATGAACTGGATGATGTCAGTACACTGAAGTACATGAAGGAATATCCGGATGTTAAGCTTCCGAATGTTTCCGCAGAAATCAATAAGAGTCACGAGGATGCTTATAATAAGATATTAAAGCAGGTTGAAAAAGATGTAACACAGTACATCGTTGATAAGGAGCTCCTGTATAAAGAAGATGAAAAAGATTATGGTATAAAGTCATTTTCTAAAAAAGATCTGGAAAAAAATGCAAAGATAATGTCTGACATGTATAAAACTCTGACTGATAATGATGTCTGGTATAAGCGTTCATCCACCCAGTTTAAAGACCTTAAAAGAGAAATGAAGAATTTAAAAGAAATGGCTGAGCGCATGGCCAGGAACGGCACGGAGCCGACTCTTAAAGATCTTTCGGATTATGAAAAAAAAGCCAGAGAAGTGAACTCATTAACAGAGAATTACCTCGATTACAAAAAAGTGGCTAAAGGCGATTATGCCAAAGGACGATTAAAAGCAGTTCAGAATATAAGACGTCATTTGGGAACTAATCTTAAATCTATTCTGATCACACATAACACGATCGAAGAACAGAAGTTAAACAGGGAGAAAGAAGAATTAAACAGAGAGCTTCAAAAGAATGCAAAGGAAAGAGAAGAGCAATTGGCGAGAGAGAATGGGAAGGCACAGACCAAAGAAGCTCTTGAACGTTTTAGCGGCCGAATGGAAAGAATGAAAAAAATGGATCTTGGCCTGGAAGAAAACAAAAAAGTATTTCTTGGAGATAAATATACTTTAAAGGATACTAAAGAAAATGTTCCGGCAGGTTATACTGTATGGCGTACCGCAGGTTTCTCTATCACTATAATGGCATTGGCGGCAGAGGGTAAATATACCATGGAGCAGCTCCTGGATCCAAACCAGATCCAAAAAGAGAAACGGGAGATGTTTGATCAGGTATATACCCGTATGAAGACTAAAACGGATGAAAACCAGAAATGGATCGCCAAACAGATCTATGAAGGTCAGAAAGTGGCTTTCGGAATGATCGATGAATACAGTAAAGATATTGATTTCAGAGATACGAGCTTCGTGCTGGATGAGAAAGAAAATAAAATGGAGGCAATGAATAAGATCGTCTTCGATGCATGGCAGGAAATGTCTCATTGTAAGAATGAGATCGTGGAACTTGCCCAAAAAGATGATCCACAGATTAAAGGTTATGACCAGATAAAGGATAAAATAAGTAATAGGATCGGACCTCTGAGCAACCCGACCGCTATTGTATCAAAATCGGTAAAACAGATAACAGATATAGTTGAAGGAAAATCCAAAGTGCAGAATTATGCGGGACCGATCGTTTTACAGCTGATCCAGGCTAAGATCAATGCGGTCGGCATGGATGAACTGGCCTTAAAGGATGAAAAAGGAGAGCTTCTTCCATATACTCAGCGTTTTACCGAAAAACAGTCTAAAAGACTTGAGATTGATCAGATACTGGCAACATTGGATAAAGGAATCTCAGATTTAGGAGTATCGCTTGCTAATGATCCGAAAGCCTTCTTTGATGTAGCACCGAAATTACTGGACGGTTCTGCATTTAAAGATATAAAAACAATCCGCGGAGAAGAATCCCCGAGTAATCCTATGGGTTCATTGGAGATCAAAGGAATTCCTACGAAAGAACAATTGTTGGCTGATGTAAAATATGAGAAAATGATCAAAAACGAACCGCAGAAGCTCGACTTTATGAAGAATACCGCTATCATAAAATATGATCAGGAGGCTGAGAAAGCTTCGCCGGTACACTTGAAATTTATAGAAAAGTCTAAGGCTGCAGTTACAACGCTGCATGATATGATAAAGGGCGGCATCAAACTGGTGGGCGAAAAAAGAGAAGTTGCCAAAAACTGTCTGAAAGATATCATGGCGGAAAAAATTGTCGGATTTATGGAAAAAAGCGGTATGAAGCTGTCAGCCGATTCAGAAAAGGATATAAGCAGAAAAATCGAAAAACTGCCGGCTTTTGAAAAAGCAACCGATTATATTGGAATGGGTGAGCTTGGTGCGTTTGTATATGAGGATAAAGCCAAGAATCTGATGAAGGAATCTGTTATGGAAATCCAGAAGAATCAGGCAGAATCACAGAAAAAAGAACAGGAACAAAAGAATCTTGAAAATCAGGCTGAAAAGGGAAAACAGAAAGATAAAATGAATCCTGGAGATCCTAAGATCGAAGTTCCGGGGATAGCAGGACATTAAAAATACAATTATTTCGTTGCCTGCCGGTATACTGCATGCCTTATAGATTCCTGAAGCAGATCCTGAGCTTTACGGTGATATCAGGCAGATTTATCTCGAAAGAGCAAAGAACGCTGAAGTATATTTTACGGAAGAAGAAAATACGCAGATCGTCAAGATGATCAATTCGATCCCTGAAGGAAACGTATGATACATGGCGATTATCATACCAATAATGTTATGGTGCAGTCGAACGGTGAACTCATTCTTATAGACATGGCCGATATCAGTCGGGGTAATCTGCTTTTCGACATAGGCGGAGCTTTCCTAATGAAGTTATTAATGGAGGCGAAGTTAACAATCACCTTTTGACATGGAAAACAATAATGTGATATAATATAATGAGGTGTTTCTTTAAGTCGTGTTCTTTTGCATCGTACAACGGCAGGCTACAAAGAAAACCGGATGAAATCAGATTATTTTCCATATGTCGGAAGGTGGTTTTTTATATGGATTACAGTTACAGAGGTACGGTTAAAAAGATCAGGGTGCTTAGAACTTCCTCAAGAAAGCTGAGTACCAAATTCAATATATTTTTATTCAGATTATTCATTACCTCGGTGGTTGCGCTTGTTATCATAGGAGTTTTCGCGGGCGCGGGTCTGCTCAGGGGATTATTTGATTCTGTTCCGAGTCTTGAGGGAATCGATGTCGTTCCGTCGAACTATTCAACTTATATCTACGATTCGGAAAAAAATATCATCCAGACCAAAGTCGGTTCCGATGCCAACAGGGAATATGTTACGATCGACAAGATCCCGAAGGTTGTTCAGGATGCGTTTGTTGCCATAGAGGATGAAAGATTCTACGAGCATGACGGAATAGACGTAAGAGGTATTTTCCGTGCCGCTTCGGTCGCGCTCAGTTCCAATATGAGTCAGGGCGCAAGTACCATAACACAGCAGCTTATCAAGAACCAGGTATTCGGCGGCGGTATGGAGACCAATCCGTTTGCCAAGATCGAAAGAAAGATTCAGGAACAGTATCTTGCCGTATCTTTGGAGCATGAACTGACTAAGCCGCAGATACTTGAATACTATCTTAATACCATTAACCTCGGCGCCAACTGTCTTGGCGTGCAGACCGCCGCGAAGAGATATTTCGGAAAAGACATTTCTGAGCTTAATGCATCAGAAGCAGCTACGATAGCGGCCATTACACAGAATCCGTCGGAAAACAATCCGATACTTTATAAGGAAAACAACGCCAAGAGAAGGCAGACAGCCCTCGATTATATGCTGAAATTCGGATACATAGATAAAGAAACTTATGATGAGGCTGTAAATGATGACGTCTATGCAAGGATTCAGGCAGTTAACAGTAAGGTTGCGGAAGAGAATAAAGCGAACAGTTTCTTTGTTGACGCTTTGTATTATCAGGTTATAAATGACCTTCAGATATATAAGGGCTACAGCTATCAGAAAGCCGTAGATATGTTCTACAGGGGCGGTCTTAGAATTTATTCAACGCAGGATCCTAAGATCCAGGCTATTGTTGATGAAGAAGTAAATGATTTTTCCAACTATCCGAAAGCATACAATAAGAATCTTTATGAGCTTACCTATGCGCTTTCGGTAACTGATACGGAAGGTAATAACAAGAACTATTCGGAAGGACATTTAAAGAATTATTTTACTCAGGTTAAGAAAAATAAGAATTTTGACCTTTTCTTTGCAACCAAAGAAGAGGCGCAGCCGTATATTGACGAATATAAGGAATTTATCCTGTCCGACGGTTCAAAGTTCATTGCCGAAAATGTTACACTTACGCTTGAACCGGAAGTTTCATTTACGGTAATAGACCAGCATACAGGACGTGTTCTGGCCATAAGCGGCGGAAGAGGCGAAAAGAAAGCAAGTCTTACGCTTAACAGGGCAACGGATTCGAAGAGACAGCCGGGTTCGACATTTAAGGTTGTATCGGCATTTTTACCTGCTTTAGACAGCGCCAATATGACTCTTGCCACAAAACAGCTTGACGCAACTTATTATTATCCGGGTACGACCAAAGAAGTTAAGTCGTGGAGAGGAAGTCACAGAGGCTGGGTGACGATAAGAGAAGCAATATGGGATTCAAATAATGTAGCAACAGTTAAGACTCTGGAGCAGATCACAGTGGATCTTGCCTATGACTATCTTAAAAAGCTCGGATTTACGACACTGACCGAAGCGGACAAGAATCTTCCTATGGCGCTCGGAGGTCTTGCGCACGGCGTTACGAACCTGGAACTTACGGCAGCATACGCGGCTATCGCCAATAGCGGAGTTTATCAGGAACCTATATTCTATACGAAGATACTTGACCATGACGGAAATGTTATTCTTGACAGAAGACCGGTCACAAGACAGGTGATCAAGGAATCAACGGCATTTCTTCTTACAAATGCGATGCAGGATGTTTTAAAGAGCTTTGGTACAGGTAAACTTGCTAACTTTGAAGGAATGCATATAGCCGGCAAGACCGGTACAACAACAAGCAAACTGGATCTCTGGTTTGCGGGATTTACACCATATTATACCGCTGCTATCTGGAGCGGTTACGACAATAACAACCTGAAACAGACAGATTCCAATTTCCATAAAGTACTCTGGAAAAAGATCATGTCAAGAATACACGAGGGACTTGAGGATAAGGAATTCGATATGCCGAAATCCGTTCAGGAAGTTGAGATCTGCAAGACCTGTGGAAAACTGAGACCGGGCAGCAGACATACGGAATATTTTGCTCTGGGAACAGCTCCTATAGACAAATGTACCTGCAAGAAGGCGACTTCAACCGGAGATAAGAAGACCGACGATAAGAAGACAGATACCACAACGGCGACGGCAAAGCCGGCTGGAACAGATACGACCACAACAGCGAAACCAACCGGAACAGAAACAACAGCTACTAAAAAGCCTGCGGCGACAAACAAGCCTGCGGATGCAGCGACGAAGAAACCTGCAGCCACACAAAAGCCGGAATAAAACAGACTGAGGAAGTTGATATGGAAGCTTTTAAAGAAGTCTTCGAGGGAATTGAGGCGAGTGTCGAAGAGAAAAAATCCGTATTTATCTGCCATTTGTATAAAGTGCTTGCGGAAGAAGAGGCAGTCTCAATCATAGAAAAAGTAAAAAAAGAATACTGGGACGCAAGACATAACTGTTATGCATATATCATAGGGGATGAGGGCAGGATAAAGAAGTTCTCCGACGACGGAGAACCTTCAATGACTGCCGGAAGACCGATGCTTGACATTCTTGAAGCCAACCATTTGAGAAATGTGCTTGCTGTTGTTACAAGATATTTCGGGGGAACACTGCTTGGAACGGGAGGACTTATCAGAAACTATCAGGCAGCGGTATCGGAAGGAATAAAGAAAAGTGTGATAATTGAAAAGATACCGGCTGCTGTCTTGAACATTTCTTCCGGATACAATGAAAACGGAAAGATGAAATATATCTTATCAAAGGAAAATATCCAGATAATCAATATCGATTATTCTGACAATGTTTCGATGAATGTCCTGCTTCCTTTAGAGGAAAAAGAAAGGATATTAAAGCTTTTGAATCAGGCGGTGAACGCCAGAGCGGAGTTTAAAGTGATAAAGGAAGGCAACTTCGGGATGTATGAAGGAAGTCTGGTGTGATCAGGAGTTGAATTAATGGAGGTGCAGAGGCATATGTTACCTAAAGACAGTTATATGCTTTTAAGCGTAGTCAACACAAAACTCAGAGATGAGTATCCAAGCCTCAGTGAACTATGTGCTTCGATGGCAGAAGACGAGGATAAGATAATAAACCAACTTGCTCTAATAGGATATGAATACAATGAATCGCTTAACAGGTTTATGTAAAAAAGTAATAATTTATATTTGTGATGATGAACAGTTCTGGATAGAAATAGCTCATGATACTGCAGAAAATCTTCTTAAAGGGAAAGTTGAAACTGAGTTTAAATTCTTTGATAAGACAAACAGTCTTATAGACAAAACTATAATAAAAAAAGAGTGTCCGGATATAATCATACTAGATATTAATATGCCTTTTGTGGATGGGTTTGAAATTGCAAAACAGATCAAAGAGACATATCCGGACATTATTCTGATGTTTTTTACAAACCATGAACAATATGTTTTTGATTCTTTCCAATTTCAGCCTTTCAGATTCATACGCAAGATTAATGCACAAAGAGAACTAGAACTTGCTCTGATGGCGGCTATACAGGTTCTTGAAAAGCGGTCACTAAAGTCGGTGATTTTAAGAACTAATAATAAAACTGTTATAGTTGATATAAAGAAAATCATGTATTTTGAAAAGGATGGAAAAAAAGCAGGATTAGTATCTCAGACGGCAGCAGCATATTTGTTAGAAAAGGAATAAAAGAACTATTAAACGAGATAAACAGCCCTGATTTTGTATTGCTTCATGGTGGGGGAGCGGCTAATATAGAATACATAAAGGATTACTCTAAAGAAAATGTAACAATGAGTGATGATACACAGCTAATGGTAAGCAGACGACATATAAAGAATGTCAGGCAATCTATTATCAATTATTGGGGAAAACAGATATGAATATGGGGATTGGGTGATATTCACTTTGTCTATTTGATTAATGTTTATGGGAAAAGCATTATCTTACATTTGAAAATGGTAAGTTAGCGGCACGATTATGCTTAGGTGTTAAGATAGATATAACAAACAAGTCGGCATAGGACAGTATCTGTATAACCGTAAAAGGGGTACAGTTTACTGTCTTTTTTTAGTGATAAGGTATGTACCAATTAATCCAAAAAACTAACCAATTATACAAAATGTATTGACATAAAATATTTAATCTAGTACATTAATGGTAATCAATAAGTAGATTAATACCATATGTATTTAACATATCTTAAGGAGGAATTTAGCAATGAAAAAAAATATTATTTTAGTGATTGTTTTATGTCTTGTAATAATAGGCGGAATTGTCACCGCTCTCAAATTGGTAAAAAATGATAAAGAAGACACTCGTGAAAACAGTCAGGAGAATGTGCATGAAGATGTTCAAGCATCTGATAATTCACAAAAAGATAATAAGAGAACTAGTTATTATTATGTATCTGATTATGATAAAGAACAATCAGATAAAATCTATGAAGAGCTGAGTGATGAAGAAAGAGAACTTCAGGATCGGACTTCATATTCAGTAGGATATAAAAAACTGACGGATGAACAGCTTCAGGCATTAAAAGCTGCTAAAGAAGAAGGGAAAAAAGATGGTGTTGGAAGATTTTTATTTAAGGAGATGCTGGCCATCGGTGAAACCACTTTAGATGAACGACTGACAGTTGACGATATAGATTATATCAGGAAGATAGCAAAAGAAGCAAAAGACTGGTATGAAGTTAAGGATGGATTGGAAGCAAAACAGAAATATCCGGATTATACAGGTGGCAGTGGACATCAACGCGAAGAATACTGGCTTGATGGAGACGAAAACGGGAATGTGCTATACATAAATATAAATACTTCAACTGTACAGAGAAGATCTCTGTGTCTTGCAAATAAAGATGGATCATCAGAAGTTCTAATTGATTTCGGTGATTTAGAAGATGGTACTAAGAAGACTCAGGATGATAAAGAGAATGAAAGAGGCGGAGAAATACTAGAAGCAGATCTTGTTAAGTGTGATACGATCAAATCAGCAGTTGTCGTGGCATTTCTTAACGAGGATGCAAGAGCTGAAATGATCGCCGTCAAGTCAGGAAGCTTTGATATAACTACGGCTGATTCATTATCAATTCCGAACATGAAAAACCTTGAAGCAGAAATAAAAAGTCTAGGTGAAGCATTAACACCTCCTAAAACTGAAGGAATGACAAAATATCATGTAACATGGTCGGTAACAGAAGATGGTAAAATTCAACAGGTAAATGTAGAAGTACAGCCGTAATTGCTGCCTTTATTGACCAGACTGTTATTATCGTTGCATATTGGTCGTAAGAATATTTATTGATCAAGACTGAATTAAGATTTATCCAATTAGTTTCAAATAAAGATAATACCCTGCATATATCAGAACAAAGTGTCGTATTACCATACCTGAAAAAGTCAGTAATAGATACGTGAAAAAATTGTCATGACAGGCTCCGCAGATTATTGAGATCTTAGTGCGAAAGAGAACAGTATAGCCGGGATGCCTGTCATGGAGATCGAAAGCTTTATG
>CACZSY010000041.1 GCA_902783965.1 uncultured Lachnospiraceae bacterium | reverse complement strand
GAGTTATAATAACCTCAAAAAAGTGTACAGCATCTTTATTTGTATGAGCTCAGATAAGAAAGACAGGGATACCATTACGAAGTATTCTTTTCTACAGGAGAATGTATACGGCGACTTTAGAGGGAATGCAAGGTATGATCTTGCCGTGTTGGTCATGGTAAGACTGACATATGACGGCAATGAAAGTAAAAACGAGCTTATAGATATGCTATCAACACTGTTATCGAAAAAACTAAGTAGAGATGAGAAGGAAAGAATTCTTGAAAGTAAGCATGGTATTCCGATGACGACAGATTTAAAAGGGAAGGTGATAGAAATGTGTAATTTTTCAAACGTAATCTTGGAAGATGGAATCAGACAGGGATATGAACAGGGAATGGAGCAGCAAAAGAGAAAAGTGATTTTTAACATGTATAAAAAAGGTTTCAGTTATGAAAATATTGCAGAAGCAAATGAAATCAGTATTGATGAGGTTAAGGAATATATAGCTAAAAGTCCCGTTTTAGAGTAATTTCAGTTAAGCAGAGTATGAGTAAAATTATGGAAGAAATTCGGTCTGTCTTCCAGGATAATCTGTTAAAGAAAGTATAGGAGGAAAGTTCTGTGGGTAAGAAAACTGTTATGGGTGTTCCTCGGATATGCTTTATTTCCGTGGTCGTTTTTTGTATTCTGGGTATCATCGTTGGATCCTTTTTTGATTATGACATCAATGTGGCACTGGCAAATAAGACGAATCTGGGAGCGTTTTTTGCGACCTATGGTTCCTACTTTTCATATTGTCTGTATCCCGCAGCGGGCATGTGCATCTTTAAGGGACTGACGAAAAAAGGAAAGAATTATAAAATGCTCGCATGGCTGCTCCTTATAGCGAGCTATTTCTGTGCGGTATACTATAGTAATAGTTATAACGGCGCAAAGGTCAGAGAGCTTTTTGGATATGTAGCTGGGGATACGAGCGTGTTTTGGTCGATTCTTAGCTGGGCTTTTTGGGTTTTGCTGTATGCCTGGGTGCCTATTGTTTGTTATTTTGTGTTGGATGAAGCAGATCCTGATAAGCTGATCATGACAGGCGCGGCCATACTGGTTGCCGGTATTCTTGCGGATAATGTGAATTTATGGCTGAAGCAGGTCGCTTCAAGACCTCGGTACAAGTACCTGATCACGCTGGATGACCCGAAAGCAGCCTTTAGAAACTGGTGGCAGATGATTCCCAACCTTGCCGGATCAAATGACAGCTTCAAGAGCTGGCCGAGTGGCAACATGACGATTGCTAGCATGATGTTTTCACTTCCTATGCTTGCGGATCTTTTGAAAAGAAAATCCCATACCAAAAACCTGATCTGTTTTATCATCGCGGCATGCTTTGTCATCCTCTATGGTTATAACCGGATTCACATGACAAACCACTTCCTTTCTGATGTGTGCTTCGGAACTCTGATCACATACGCCATATATTGCATGGTTAGTACGGCATTCTTAAAGGCAACAGATAGAACCTGATCCAGAGTGCAGCTTGAGAAATGCAGGGCAGATACTTTATATAAGCTGGCAAAGGAGTTGAATGTGTCTATGGAAGAATTACTGGAACCATATATTTCACCACGTCCGGCATTCGACCTCTTCAAAAGCAACGTGTGTCACCGTTGCGTTCGCTGTATTGAAGGACGAAAGTATTATGGAAAAAGCAAAGTCTGAGTCGATTCCTGAGTTTATGCGGTTTAATATCGTTGAAAGTGGGGTAAGAAATGTCAGCTGAGAACTCAAATGTATTTAAAAAAGACGAAAAGACGAGCTATAAAGAAAATGTAACAATAGAATATCAATATCCACTCATCACGCAAAACGAGCAGGGACTCACCCTGCTCGTTAAGTTTTCTAAGGTTTTAGTCTTTTTATTTCGCTTCAAGCGGAACATCAAGCTCAAGTGTTGATGTACACTGAGGACATCTTGTAGCGTCCTTTGCGATCGTGCTCTTGCAGTAAGGGCAGGTCTTGGTTGTAACAGGTGCCGGTGCCTCAGGTTTTTTACCTACTGACATCATCTTGTTAACAGCCTTGATCATGAGGAAAAGAATAAATGCTATGATAAGGAAATTAACTATTGCTGACAAGAATGCGCCGTAATCAAATATAACGCCTCTTATTGTAAATGTACCACCAACGCTCACGCCTTCCTCACCTGTATTACCGCCTGTGCAGACAGAAATAAGAGGATTGATGAAGCTGTTGGTAAGCGCTGTAACGATATTTCCGAAAGCAGCACCGATGATAACACCGACAGCAAGATCCATCACGTTTCCACGCATGACGAATTCTTTAAATTCAGCTACAAATCCTTTCTTTTTCTCGGCCATACTAAAAAACCTCCTGTTCGATAAAAGATAAGATAATTATATAACTGTTCACGACAAATTACAATAAAATATTAGCTTTTTGTCCCTTGTCAGCTCGTTTTCTCATGCGGATCTTCTTGGCGGAATAAGTCTTCTGGTTAAAGACAAAACTTTCCGTGCCTGCGTCTACCACACAGCCGAATGCCACCTTGTCTTTGTCTCCGAGAGTGATGCCTTTTACGCCCCTTCCGGTCTTTTTGAGCTCGGAAACCTCGCTTAACGGATAGGCGAGCGAGAGACCTTTTTCGGTAAGAAGGATGACCTTCATATTTCCGGAAAGCACCAGTGAGGCGGAAAGCGGACAGACAGCAATGAGCCGGTCGTCGTCTTCAAGCTTTGTTGAGGCTATCTGGGAACGGGCAGTCTCGAATTCAATTCCCGAAACCTGTTTGATATAACCCTTCTCGGTGATAAAAACGACCTGCGACTCAAAAAGGCTCTCAAATGAGCAGTAGAAAATGATGTCATCTTCATTTATTTTGCAGAGCGTGTGGATGAGCGTACCCTTGTCTTTAGGGCGTCCTTTAGGTATCGCGGCCGCCTTTAAGGTAAACATATTTCCCTGCGCGGTAAATATGCAGAGCTTGTCCGTATTTTTAAGATGTATTATATATGAGAACTCGCTTAAGGTCTCCGGTTGTGTTCTGGCAAATGCGGCGTCGTCCAGGCTCTTCGTATAGCCGAACCTGTCGATGAGCACATGGATGTCCTCGATCTTGACTTCTTCCACATAATCCTTCGCAATCTCGTCACAGATAAGAGTCTTTCTCGGAGTAAGAAGCTGGCGCTTGTATTCGCGCAGTCTAAGTTTGATCTGGCGCAGAAGCTGCTTATTGTCCGACAGGATTCCTTTATATTCAAATATCTTGTCTAAGAGGTCTTTGTTCTCGTCCATAAGCTTTAAGATCTCAAGACCTACGAGACGGCTTAACGGCATGGCAAGGATGGCATCAGCCTGATTTGACGTAAAATGCAGCGTTGCCGCCATCGGCTCCGAGTCCTCGTTCTTGAACCGGATGCCCTCCGTAATGCCTTCTACAAGGCACTGTTTTGCCTGTTTAACGGAATCGGAACCGCGGAGTATCTCGATTATAAGGTCTATGACATCGCAGGCTCTGATAAGACCTTCGACGATCTCAAGACGCTTTGTCGCCTTGTCGAGAAGATATTTGTATTCTTTGGTATAGATTTCGATCTGGAAGTCCACGAATTCTTTTATCATGGATTTTAAGGAAAATACTATCGGCTGCTGGCGGTTGACCGCAAGCAGGTTCACTGAATAGGTATCTTCCATGGAAGTCTTTTTAAAAAGTCCGTTAAGAAGATTCTGGGGATCTCTGTCTTTCTTGACTTCTATCACTATCCTGATGCCTTCTTTTGAAGATTCGTCACGGACATCATAGATCTCTTCAAATACTTTATCTTTCATCAGCGCGGACAGCGCCTCAACGAGCTTGGTCTTGCTTCCGGCAACGGTGTAAGGGATCTCAGTTATGACGATATTTTTTCTGCCGTTATCGGAGTTCTCTATCTCGGTCTTTGCCCTTATCTTTATCTTGCCCTCACCGGTCTCATAGATCTCTTTAAGAGCCGAACCGTTGGTTATGATGCCGCCTGTCGGAAAATCCGGTCCCGGGATATGCTCCATGAGCTCTTCGGTAGTGATCGATTGTTTATCGATATAAGCGATGACTCCGGAAATGACCTGCGCCGGATTGTGCGGCGGGATATTGGTCGCCATGCCTACGGCGATACCGGTAGTGCCGTTTATGAGCAGGTTGGGAATAAGAGCCGGAAGGACTACGGGCTCCTGTTCACTGTTGTCAAAGTTAGGGATAAAATTGACAAGCCCTTTATCGAGATTGTTCAGCAGAAGCATGGCAGCCTTTGAAAGCCTTGCCTCGGTATATCGCATCGCGGCCGCGCCGTCGCCGTCTATGGAACCGAAGTTGCCGTGACCGTCGACTAAAGGAAGGTTGAGCGAGTAATCCTCGGACATATGGACTAAGGCTTCATAAATGGAACTGTCCCCGTGAGGGTGGTACTTACCCATCGTATCTCCGACTATACGCGCACTCTTTCTGTGTGGTTTGTCGGGAGAAAGAGAGAGTTCGTTCATGGCGTAAAGTATACGTCGCTGAACAGGCTTTAAACCGTCTCTTACATCGGGAAGGGCGCGCGAGATGATAACGCTCATGGCGTAGTCCCTGTAAGAAGTCTTCATTTCTTCATAGTAATCGAGTTCTATAATATTATCGTTATTTAACGTTAAGTCTGACATTTTTTACTCCATTATCAAGGGGGCATGATTCTTTTTGACCCCGTTAGTATGATTTATGTACAGTGTGTTATTACGGATTGTTCCGCACTATTTGTATCGCCGCCTAAGTTTTTCAAACTTAGGCGGCAGGTCGGTCGGTGCGATGCAAAATTATGTCTTCGACATAATCGCACCTCCCTTGTGCTCTCACAATCCTACACGATATTCGCATTCTCTTGCAGCTTCGCGGCACAGCATTCTCTTGCAGCTTCGTGGCACAGCATTCTCTTGCAGCTTCGCGGCACAGCATTCTCTTGCAGCTTCGCGGCACTGTATGCTCATATCGTGCCGCGGTCTAAAGTCAATCTTACATCGAAAAGAAGGCTTTTTGTGTAAGATGACTTATGACCGCATTATCACACATCTATATTTGCGTACTTGGCTTCCTTCATGATGAATTCCCTTCTCGGCGGGACATTGCTGCTCATCAGGGTGGATGTGATCTCGTCAGCATCCACGGTATCGCTTATGCTTACTCTTGCAAGTATCCTGGTCTCAGGATTAAGGGTCGTTTCCCAAAGCTGGTTTGCGTCCATCTCACCGAGACCTTTGTAACGCTGGAGGGAGAGAATCTTATTTTCTTCCTTTCGCCTGAATTTTTCAAGTTCGAAATCGTTGAAGATATATTCGCTCTTTTTGACTTTCTTTCCCTTCTGGGTTGTCTCGTAATCTACTTTGTAAAGCGGCGGAAGTCCTCTGTAGACCTTTCCTTCGAGAATAAGCTCCGGCATAAACCGGTAGAAAAATGTTAAGAGCAGTGTGCTTATATGAGCTCCGTCCACGTCGGCATCGGTAAGGATGATGATCTTGTCATAGCGAAGCTTGCTTATGTCGAAATCGTCTCCGATCCCGCAGCCGAAAGACGCGATCATGGTCTTGATCTCGTTATTGAGCAGGATCTTTTCGAGAGTCGCCTTTTCAACGTTGATGATCTTTCCGCGAAGCGGAAGCACGGCCTGCGTTCTTCTGTTCCTTGCGGTCTTGACGGTGCCGCCGGCGGAATCACCCTCGACTATATAGACTTCACATTCTTCAGGTTTCTTAGAAGAGCAGGAGGCGAGCTTGCTCTTGGTATCGACGTCACTTAACTGCTTTATGACGGCGTTTCTTGCCTTGTCTCCGGCTTTTCTGGCGTTGTAGGACTTCATGGAGTTATCAAGTATCGCCTTGAGGATCTCAACATTTTTATCAAAATATCTCTGGACTTCGTTAAAGAAGACGTCGTCAACGGCAGTCTTGGCGTCGGTATTGCCGAGCTTGGTCTTGGTCTGCCCTTCAAACTGCGGGTCGGGATGCTTGATCGAAACGATGGCTACAAGCCCGTTTCTTATGTCCTTTCCGTCGAAATTCTCATTTTTATCCTTAAGAACGCCGAGTTCTCTGGCGTACTGGTTCATGACTCTTGTAAGAGCGGTCTTAAAACCTGTGACAAGAGTTCCACCGTCAACAACATTTATCCTGTTGCAGTAGGCATTTATCTGCTCGGTAAAGCTTGTGGTGTACTGGAACGCGATCTCGACCTCGATCTCACCGCTTGTTCCCTCTACGTATATCGGCTCCGGATTGATGACCTCCGCGTCCCTGTTGATATATTTTACATAGCTCTTGATGCCTTCTTCTTCGTAGAAAACGGTATTTTCACCGGAATTCCTGTCCGCAAAATTAATCTTTAAGCCTTTGTTTAAAAATGCTATCTCTTTGAGTTTCTTCTTGATGACGTCAGGCTTGAATTCTATGGTCTCGAATATCGAAGGATCCGGATAGAAGGTAACTGTAGTTCCGGTGTCCGCCTTGGCGCATTTGCCGGTTACCGGTATCATGCCGTTTTCAAGCTGCGTTACGGGATGCCCGCCTTTAGTGTATTCGTCTCTGTAGATCTTGCCGTCGCGCTTTACTTCCACGATCATCTTTCTTGAAAGAGCGTTTACGACCGAAGCGCCTACTCCGTGAAGACCGCCCGATACCTTGTAGACCGAGCTGCCGAATTTTCCGCCCGCATGAAGAATAGTATAGACAACCCTTATTGTAGGGATCTTTTTGACCGGATGTATATCCACCGGCACACCCCTGCCGTTGTCCCTGATGGTGATGGCGCCGTCCTTTTCAAGCGTTACCGAGATCTCGGTGCAGAAACCTGCCAGATGTTCGTCAATTCCATTATCGATTATTTCCCAGATCAGATGGTGAAGTCCGCGGCTTCCTGTGCTTCCGATATACATACCCGGACGCTTGCGGACAGCCTCAAGACCTTCGAGAACCACGATCTGACTTCCGTTATATTGTTCCATTGGATCTTCCTTTACTATAATGTTTCGTTTTAATGTTTTGATGGTTTGCTTTAATGCTTTAAATTTTTCGTTTTACTGCTTTTAATGCTTCAATTGAATGTTTTTAATGCTTTGTTTTAATGCTTCTGATTCTTTGTTTGAATGGTTTTAATGTTTTGTTTTAATGCTACTGATGCATTGTTTGAATGGTTTTAATTTTTCTTCTGAATGTTTCTAACGCATTGATTGAATGGTTTTAATTCTGAATGTTTCTAATGCATTGCTTGAATGGTTTTAATTTTTCTTCTGAATGTTTTTAATGCATTGTTTGAACCGATACAGGCGGTCCTCCTCTAAGCTGCATAGGCGCAGGTGGGAGTCAGAGAACTTGTCTGTGTCAGGAGGGGGATAAAGCCCCGACTTTTTAAAGTATATTATAAAAAAATATTTTTCGCAAGAAGCTAAAAAAGACCATATTTTTATACTTTTTTTTATGTGACTTTTTAACCTTTCGCCCCGGAGACAGCATTATGTGTAATATACCACTCGATTTGTCTTTTTATCAAATTCCTTCGTACGGAAGATGCAAAAAGACAGAAATTCGGGAGTTGGAGGATAATGCTGCCGCGGTCGCCGAAAACAGGCGCCCGCCGGGGGGAAAAAAGCAGCACAAATGAAGGAAAAGGCGAAAAATGCTGCCGCGGTCGCCGAAAACAGGCGCCCGCGAGGGGAAAAAAGCAGCACAAATGAAGGAAAAAGCGAAAAATGCTGCCGGGGGTGCCGGAAAAAGGCGCCCGCGAGGGCGAAAAAGCAGCACAAATGCCCAAAATGGCGAAAAATGCCGCCGGGGTCGCCGGAAAAAGGTGCCCGCGAGGGGATAAAAGCAGCACAAATGAAGGAAAATGCGAAAAATGCTGCCGGGGGTGCCGGAAACAGGCGCCCGTACTATAAAAGCTGGTGCATTTATTTTTATTGTGTTATAATTGGCGCAAGCTGTCTGTAAGAATGAAAAAGAATCCAGAGCCAAGTCTCGCGGGGCGGGACTTGAATTTGAAGTCTGAGATTCTTGAATTTGAAGTCTGAGATTCTTGAATTTGAAGTCTGAGATTAGATATTGTTCGAAGGAACGGTATGATCTTTAACGTTACGAAAGGGGATGCGCCAATGAGCTTTTTACAGATCGTTCTTCCGGTCCTTGTCGGCGCGGGAATCGGATACTGCACCAATTATATAGCGATCAAGATGCTTTTTCACCCACATAAAGCGATAAATATAGGAAAATGGAAGCTGCCGTTCACTCCGGGAGTGATCCCTAAAAATCAGGGACGGCTTGCAAATGCGGCCGCCGAAGCGGTAGGTGAAAAGCTTCTTACCAAAGAAGCGATCATTGAAAGCATCAGCGCAGGCAGCGCAGGCGATAAGCTAGTATCGGATATTGTGGACTCTTTATATGAGGAAGACAAGAGTCTTGTGGATCTGCTTCCCGAAAAGCAGGTAAGCGAGGAAACTTTGGATGAGATCAGCGGGGCGCTTGCATCGGGAATAGTAAAAAAGATATTGCAGCTTGACCTCAATGAGACGATCTCGTCGATAGGAGAAGATGCGGTCAGAAATCTTATACAGGGTAATATCATGCTCGCGATGTTTCTTAATGAAGACATGCAAAAGACAATTTATGAGAAACTCGCGAATGCCGTGTCTGATTATCTTGAGGCCAAGGGTACACAGGCGTTAAAAGGATTTGTTAAGGAGTATATCTGTGACTTTATCAATAAGCCGGCAAATGAGATCGTTTCTGGTGACGCAGGGAAGGAAAAGATGCGCGCGGTCCTGACGGATATGTTTAACAGCGCGGCAGTGAGGTACGGAACAGTTATTGCCGATCAGATAGATATCAAAGGCATCGTCAGAAGAAGTGTGGAAGAAATGGATGTTGACGAACTTGAACAGCTTGTCTTGTCCGTTATGAAGAATGAACTTCAGACGGTGATTAATCTGGGGGCTTTGATAGGAGCGGTTATAGGTATTGTTAATATATTTATATGATGATAACAGAGGTAAAAGGTTAAAAATACTTTTTTACCTCAGCATCCTAAGATCCCAGAGAAGCGTGGAATGACCGGAGAAAGAAGCGTGGAATGACCGGAGATATTTATAAAAGGAGATTCGAAAAATGCGTGTTTCAGAAAGCTGTGCGCAGTGTTTATATAAAAGACAGGAAAAGAAAACAGATAATGAAGCCTATCTTGCAGAGATCAAGAGAATCATAGACAACAGAAGAGAAAATGATTCAAGCCCGTATCTTGTCTATCTTTTTAATAAGACTCATCTTAAATATTTTGGTGAATTTCCAAGCTTCAAAGATGTAAAGATCAGGTATAACGACCTTGTTCTTGAGAAAGAAGAGCTTTTAAGAAATGAGATAGCAGAAAGCGATGATCCTCTCGCAAAGGCGCTTATCATGGCAAGGATCGGAAACTATATTGATTTCGGTCCGATGAACAATGTGACTCCTGAAGAGTTCCTTGCGTTGTTCAATGATACGTCAATGAGAGAAGATGACGCAAAGACATATGAGAGTTTTGTAAAAGAGTGCGAAAATGGCAAGAAGCTTCTTCTTATCTGTGATAACTGCGGTGAGATCGTGCTTGACAAGCTTCTGATAGAACAGCTTAAGATCAGATTTCCGCATCTTGAGATAACCGCAATGGTAAGAGGAGGCGACGTGCTCAATGATGTAACGATGGAAGATGCTGTCTATGTTGGACTTGATAAAGTCGCGAAGGTCATAGACAACGGAGCAGCGGTTTCGGGAACTGTTTATGACATGCTTTCTGCCGGGGCGGCAAAGGAGCTTGACGGAGCCGACATCATCCTTTCCAAAGGACAGGGTAATTATGAATCTCTTTCCGGACAGGGGCGGCATGTGTTTTACATGTTCTTGTGTAAATGCGAGCTGTTTACGGGAATGTTCAACGTGGAAAAGTATACGGGGATGTTCATAGAGGAATAAATCCGTCAACGATGAATATCCGCCAATGATGAATATCCGCCAATGATGAATATCCGCCAACGATGAATATCCGTCAACGATGAATGTCCGCCAACGATGACTATCCGTCAACGATGTATTATGTATCGTAACAAAATATTTTAAACCGGTTGAAATAGATTACTGTCTTGTATTAAAATATCATTTCAGAAACGGAAATTCTGTAGAAAAGGATCTATAGACCCCCAAAATCTTTATAGAAAGAGGAATGTTCAATGAAGAAACCATTTGTTACCAGGGAACAGATCGAAAAGATCAATGAGACTTATAAGACTCCTTTCCATCTCTATGATGAAAAGGGAATAAGGGAGAATGCGAGAAAGCTTAAAGCAGCATTTGCGTGGAATAAGGGATTTAAGGAGTATTTTGCGGTTAAGGCAACGCCTAATCCGTTCATTTTAAATATTCTCAAGGAAGAAGGCTGCGGCTGCGACTGTTCTTCATATACGGAGCTCATGCTTTCGCAGGCAGTCGGGATCACGGGAAATAATATCATGTTTTCGTCAAATGACACTCCAAAAGAGGATTTCATCAAGGCAAGGGAGCTTGGAGCGATCATCAATCTTGACGACATTACCCATATAGATTTTCTTGAAGAAGCGTGCGGCATACCGGAAAAGATCTGCTTAAGGTATAATCCGGGCGGAGTGTTCAAGGTAAGCACGAGCATCATGGACAATCCGGGAGACGCTAAATACGGTCTTACAAGGGAGCAGATGAGCGAAGCGTTCAGGATACTCATGGACAAGGGAGTTAAGGAATTCGGGATCCATTCTTTCCTTGCGAGCAATACCGTGACCAATGAGTATTATCCGATGCTTGCCGCTATCCTGTTCAGACTTGCCGCCGAGATCAAAGCCGAGACAGGCGCGAATATCACATTTATCAACCTGTCGGGCGGAGTGGGTATCCCTTATACGCCGGATAAGGAGCCGAACGATATCGGAGTTATCGGTGAGGGGGTAAGAAAGGCATTTGAAGAGATAATGGTGCCGGCAGGGCTTGAGAATGTATCGATATTTACAGAGCTTGGAAGATTTATGCTCGGACCTTACGGCTGTCTTGTGACCAAAGCCATACATGAAAAGCATACGCATAAGGAGTATATAGGCGTGGACGCCTGTGCGGTCAATCTCATGAGACCTGCCATGTACGGGGCTTATCATCATATAACGGTCCTCGGAAAAGAAAATGAACCTGCCGATCATGTCTATGACGTTGTCGGATCGCTTTGTGAAAATAACGATAAATTTGCTATCGACAGGAAACTTCCGAAGGTGGATATCGGGGATTATCTGGTTATCCATGACACAGGAGCGCATGGATATTCGATGGGCTATAATTATAACGGAAGGCTTAAATCGGCGGAGCTTCTGCTTAAGGAAGACGGAAGCGTGCAGCTTATAAGAAGAGCGGAGACTCCGAAGGATTATTTTGCTACATTTGATTTCTGTGATATTTTGAAAGATATGGACTGTTAGTGTCCGTTTTAACAGAGGAACACAATTTGGAAAGAATCGAAGGAACAGTTGTTAAGATCAGATTTAGGAACAGCGATAACGGATATTCGGTGTTAAGCCTTGAGACGGCGGATGACGAGGTAACGCTTGTCGGGATATTTCCTATGATAAGCGAGGGAGAGCAGCTTGCCGCGACGGGAGACTATACCATTCACCCGACATACGGTCCGCAGTTTTCCGTGGCAAGTTACGAGATCATCGAGCCGCAGAACATGACTGCGATGGAAAGGTATCTGGCAAGCGGAGCGATAAAGGGCATCAAAGCGGCGACCGCCAAGAAGATAGTTGCAAAGTTCGGGGACGAGACCTTTGACGTTATCGAGAATAATCCCGAACGCCTCGCGTCGATCAAGGGGATCAGTGAGAAAAAAGCAAGGGATATCGCCGAACAGTTCATGGAAAAGAAAGAGCTGCGTTCGGCTATAATGTTTCTTTCGGAGTATGGGATTTCAATGAGATTTGCCGTTAAGATATTTAAGCAGTACGGAAACAGGCTGTATTCCATTGTTAAAGAAAACCCATACAGGCTGGTCTATGATATCGATGGGATCGGTTTCCGCATGGCGGATGAGATAGCCCTTAAAACGGGTATCAACAGCAATAACGAGGAACGCATCAAAGCGGGAATATTGTATGTACTCGGAGAATTCGGCGCGCAGGGAAATGTCTATGTGCCGAAAGAAATGCTGATAAATGAAGCTGCAAGGACGCTTCTTACGGATACTCAGGATATTTCTTTAATGCTTGATAATCTGGCGGTAAGCAGAGAAGTCGTGATAAAAGAGATTGTAAACAGAGAAGCTGCGATAAACGATCCAGTAAACAGAGAAGCTGCGATAAAAAAGACAGTAGACAGAGAAGCCGTAATTAAAGAAATGATATCGAAAGGCAGCGCGGCAGGCACAACAACTACCGCGGTCTATCCTTCTTCATTTTATTATATGGAGCTCGCCTGCGCGAGAATGCTTCATGATATTGATATAAGATTTAAAATAAAAAAGAATATAGATGAGCTGATAAACGCGGGCGGGAACGGCGTGGGCGTCGCTGGAAACGATGCCGGCATCGAGGGAAACAGCGAAAGCATCACAGGATATGGCGCGGAAGGCATCGCTCTTGAAGATGAACAGAAGGCTGCCGTAAGAGCTGCGTTTGAGCGCGGGATAACCATTATGACGGGCGGCCCGGGAACGGGCAAGACGACAACGATCAAAACTATAATCAGGCTTTTTGAACTGGAGGGCATGAATGTGCTTTTAGCCGCACCTACCGGAAGAGCGGCAAAGAGAATGACGGAAGCCACAGGTTATGAAGCGATAACAATTCATCGTCTTTTGGAGGTTCAGGCTGTAAAAGAAGACGAGGGACTTGACAGGGAAAAGGCATTTTTCTTAAGAGATGAGAAATATCCGCTGGAAGCCGACGTGATAATCATAGATGAGATGTCGATGGTCGATCTGCCTTTGTTTCATGCGCTTTTAAAGGCGGTTCCGGTCGGAACGAGACTTGTTCTCGCGGGGGATGTGGATCAGCTTTCAAGCGTCGGTCCGGGAAACGTATTAAAAGACATAATAAAAAGCGAATGTTTCAGTACAATAAAACTTGACCGGATATTCCGTCAGGCGGAGGGCAGCGCCATCATTACCAATGCGCACAGGATAAATAAGGGACAGCGCATAAATATGGATAATAAAAATAAGGACTTTTTCGTCATCAACAGGGAAGACTGCAATGTGGTCATCGCGGTGATACTTGAACTGATCATGAAAAAGCTTCCGGGGTATCTGGGCTGCGAGCCAAAACAGATACAGGTGCTTTCTCCGATGAAAAAGGGAGAACTTGGCGTTGTGCGCCTCAATTCGATAATTCAGGACGCGCTAAATCCGGAAAGACCGGGAGTAAGGAGCGTCGAAGCTCACGGCACTTCCTTTAGGGAAGGCGACAAGGTCATGCATATAAAGAACAATTACCAGAAAGAATGGGAGATGAAGAGCCCGCTCGGGATCGTTGTCGGTAGCGGAACGGGAGTATTTAACGGCGACTGCGGCATGATCGTATCGATAAATGACGCCGCTGAGATGGTATCCGTCCTGTTTGATGACAACAGGCTGGCGGATTATTCTTTCAGCGAGCTTGAAGAACTTGAACTGGCATATGCGATAACCATACATAAGTCACAGGGAAGCGAGTATCCGGCGGTGATAATCCCTCTGTTGTCCGGTCCGCCGCTGTTAATGAACAGAAATCTTCTCTATACTGCGGTCACAAGAGCGAAAAAATGCGTATTCATCGTGGGAAGACCTGCAATGGTGGAGAAGATGATAGAAAATGACCGGGAAGGAAATAGGTATTCAAGCCTTGCGGAGGCTGTGATCTCGATGAAGAATACTTAAATAGAGAATAGCAGCTCTGATTTATAAAATATATCTTTAAAAATATTATAATTTGGGGTATAATCATATCTATCAGATTTAAAGATACACCGGATCCAGGAACGGTGTTTCTGCGTATTAAATACACATTTATAAGGTTTGTTCCGGTCGGGTTTCATCTAACCTGTCTGCATTAAAACCGGAACGGTGCTAAAAAGATTAAGGAGGATTTTTCACATGAAGAAGGCTGGAAAGGTATTGGTTGGTTTGGCAGGAGCTGCAGCATTGGGAGGAGCAGCATATTATATCAAGAAGAAGAACGGCTGCGCTCAGGATGAATTTGATGAGGAAGACGGATTCGAAGATCTTGATGAATTTGAAGAAGATGAAGAGGAAGAAGGACAGGATGGCGAAGAAGGCGAAGCTGCCTGCGAAGAGAGCGATGCCTGCGAGAATTGTGACGCGTCTGAAGAAGAGTGCGAGTCCTGCGATAAAGCAGCTGAGGAGCCGGAAGATGAAGCCGAAGTTTCTGATGAAGAGGCAGCGGAAGAGGCTGATGATAAAGCCGATGACGATTCAGAGGCGGACAGCGAAGAGACTCCTGTAGAGCCGGAGGCTGCGCCGGAAGAATAGTATGAAGATAAGAAATGATGATTTCAGACTGGCGTCAAGAAGAAAATTCAAAGATGCGGACTGGTCGGTGACCTATGCAATATGCGGCACGGTTATATTTATCGTATGCTGTGTATTTTCAGGGATAAGCCGCGGCAATGGCGGTATGCTGGTAGGGTTTCTCGGACTGATAGGTCTGCTGCTTAATCTTGCGGGATTGATACTGGCCGTAAAGAGCCTGCGGGGAGATGATATTTATTTCCTTAACGGGTTTGTGGGGCTGGTGTTGAACAGTCTGATGTTGATCATTTACATGATATTGATGATAATGGGATTTGTCATTTAATGATGAAAACAGGGGGCGGTTTTCCGCCCCCTGTTAAGTTTGGCAGGAAAGTACCTGCCGCCCGGGTATTCAATTTCTGTTTTGAGTGAGTTCATTGATAAAAACTACAGACAGCATAACTTTTCAAACTGTTCTTTTGCCTTATCAAGAAGAACTGAATAATCCGTATCGGTCCTGTTTCTAAGCAACTCTGTCATCTCGCTGACAGGTTCGGTAAGCGGGGTAAGAGAGAGGTTGGCGTACATTCCCTTTAAGGTATGCGCAGTCTCAAACGCAGCGTCATAATTTTTATCCTGTAACTGCTGTTCAAGCGTGCCAAGCCTTGTGTCGGCCTTAACTTTATTTACGAGACGGAGATAAAACGCCTCGTTGTTCATACAGCGCACAAGCGCTTCGTCTACATTGGCTCCGTATTCCTTAAGTGATTCGATAGTCATTTTATAAAACTTCCTTTCATTATTATCGTGGAGCAGCCTTTATTGATCTAAAGCTACTTTACTAAAGCTGCTTTACTAAAGCTTCTTTTTCGGCTGTTATAAGTCTGTTAAAATCATCGGCAGGCACAGGTTTGGAGAAATAATAACCCTGTATCACATCGCAGCCGATGCTTTTCAGCATTTCCATCTGTTCTTTTGTTTCAACGCCTTCTGCGATAACCGGCACTTCGAGCAGCCTTGCGATCTCTACCATAATGCCGACAAGCTTGAAATTTTTTTTGTTATTGCAGATATTTCTTATAAATTTCATGTCAAGCTTAAGAGCGTCGATCGGAAGGGAGGTGAGCATGTTCAGTGACGAATAGCCGCATCCGAAATCGTCCATTTCTATCTTGAATCCCATATTCCTTAAGGAAGTGACTTTTTGCGTGATCTCCTTTGAATTGGTTGAATCTGTATATGCCGATTCTGTGATCTCAAGAAGAAGATCCTTTGTGTCAAGACCGTTTGAAGAGGTGATATCTTTCAGAACGTCATTAAGTTCGGGATCGAAGATGTCAACTCTTGAAACATTCACTGAGACAGGAAGAAGAAAATCAAATTCGTCCTTCCAACGCCTGATCTGAGCCGCCGCTTCGCTCCATACGTATCTGTCGAGCTTTTGAATAAGACCGTTGGATTCAAAGAGCGATATGAATTCGCCCGGGCTTACCATTCCGAATTCCGGATGGAACCAGCGCACGAGAGCCTCGGCACTGACAAGCACAGGTCTGTCGCCCTGTATATTGTATTTCGGCTGAAAATAAACCTTGAACTGCTTTTCGGCAAGAGCCCTGTCCATATCGTTGATGAGATGTTCGTGGTGAAGCTCTTTTTCGTGCAGCTCGGCGCTGTAGAAATCATAGCATGAGGTATAGCTGCTGCGCAGTTTTCCGCATGCGAGATTAGCGCAGTCAAAACGGTGTTCCATGTCCGTTCCGCTGCCGTCATCCATATAGATGCCTATCCTTACGCTTATCTTTTTATCTCCCATGGCTTTGTCGATGTTGTCGATGTAGACAGGGATCAGGACGTCAAGGTCAAGATCCGACGGAAGATATATGTAGAATCTGTTGCTGCCGCTGCGACACGCAAGACCTCCTGTTTCGCGGACTATATCGTGTATAGCGCTGCCGACTTTCTTAAGAATGAGATCTCCGTAGCTTTTTCCGTATAGTTCATTAACAATATGAAAACGGTTAATGTCAAGGACAACGGCATCCATAGGCATGTTGTTGTTCTGATGATCAAGACGTTTGCCGTATTCGAAAAAGAATTCTTTGTTGAAAAGGCCGGTAAGAGCGTCCCTTTCGGTCTCGTGTATGATTACGCTGTCCTCGGCAAGCTCAATGGAGCGCTGAACCCTTGCCCTGATAACGTCGGGAACATCATACGGCTTGGTTATAAAGTCGGCGGCTCCGAGTTTAAGACTCTTAACCTCCGCGCCTTTTTCCGAAGTCAGGACGATTGCGGGGATGCGCCGCAGTTCATTGTCTGAATGAAGTATCTCCAACAGGTCGTATCCGTCGAGCTTTGGCATGTGCAGGTCGAGGATTATGAGCGAAAGAGTGAGCCTGTTCTTTTTGATAAGATCGAGCGCGAGTTCGCCGTCGTCAGCATAGATAATAGTATATTCGTCTTCGAGCATTGCGCCGAGGATCTCTCTTTCGATAAATTCGTCATCGACGATAAGTACTGTTCTGTGAAGTCCCTTCTGACGTTTTAGAAGTTCCTGCATAAGTATTCCTCCAAATAATTTTATCTTTTTTCTCCGTAATAGCAGATGCCCAGAGCTCCCGGACCCGAATGGGCTCCGATGCTCGGACTGATATAATTCACGATAACATTGCAGCCGTAGCGTTCCCTGATGGTCTTTGCCGCGTTTTCCGCTTCTTCCGGAACGTCTCCGTGTACGACGCAGACGGTAACATTTTCCTTAGGATATTTTTCCATATCCTTTCCGAAAGTATCTATAAGAGTATTTATCGAACGTTTTCTTCCTCTTACTGTGGAAGAAGAAACGAGCTTTCCTTCATCATTTACACAAAGAATCGGCTTGATGTTGGCGATGCTTCCGATAATGGCGGTCGTCTTTGAAAGCCTTCCTCCCCTGTGCAGGTGGAAGAGGTCGTCAACTGTAAAATAGGTCAGAAAATGGAGCCTGTCGGCTTCGATCCTGTCACCGATCTCTTCAAGCGAAAGCCCCTGTTTCTTAAGTTCTACGGCTCTCATCACAACAAGTCCCTCTCCGAGAGAAACATTGAAGGAATCGATAACCCTGATCCTGCTGCCCGGATTCTCTTCTTCGATCTCGCGGCCGCCCATGGTGACATTGGAATGACCGCCGGAAAGAGCTCCCGAAAAACTGAAATGCAGGATATCGAAACCTTCCTTAACGCATTTGTCGAAAGTCTTTCTGATGACGTCCGGATTGCTCGCCATGGTGGTAGGCATGACGCCGCCGCGCATCTTATCGTAAAATTCGTGCGGAGTCATGTTGATCTCGTCGCCGTAAGCTACCCCGTCTATATCGTAATAGTGTGGTATGATCACAACATTGTTTTCCTTAATGTAGGATTCCGGAAGATCCGAATTGGAATCTGTGGATATTAAAAAATCTCTCATCGTATGTAAATCCTTTCATAGTAGGGTTTTTGAACCTGTAAAATATCTTAAGTATAAACAGCCTCTTACGTGCAAGCACGACGAGTCAGTTTATCCTTT
>CACZSY010000040.1 GCA_902783965.1 uncultured Lachnospiraceae bacterium | reverse complement strand
TGTCTGCTTCGCAGACAGTTTTCTCATATTTTTTAGGTTCCTGTTTCACAGGATTCATCCGCATAAGCAAATAAATACGTCTGCAAGCAGCCGATTTATTACTTATGCAGATGAACTGTGAATAGTAACACTCCGCACAATAAAATCAAAATTTCCCTCTTGAATTAACTATAGACCTATTGTATGATAACAGATAGCGTTAAAAACAGAAATTTTCCTTTTGTATAATAAGGAATGTATTTTGTGGAGGTCAGAGTGGATAGTTTAGCAAGCAGGATAGCAGCGATCACAGGTGAAGATAATCTGCGCATTGACGAGCCGATGTCGGAGCATACTACCTTTAGAACAGGAGGAAATGCCGGTTATTTTATTGTGCCTGCGAATGAGGAACAGCTTCATGCTGTCATAGCACTGTTAAAGGAAACGGAGACTCCGTTCCTTGTGACCGGAAGAGGAAGCAACCTGCTGGTGTCCGATAAGGGTATTGAGGGAGCGGTTATTAATATCTATCATACATTCGATGAGATTTCAATTGAAAGAAATGTAGATGGTGCGGTTGTCAGAGCGGGAGCAGGTATAACGCTTGCGGCGCTTGCATCAAGACTTTTAAAGGAAGAGCTTAAGGGATTTGAATTTGCATCGGGGATACCGGGAACGCTCGGCGGTGCGGTAGTGATGAATGCAGGAGCATACGGCGGTGAGATCAAAGATGTACTGGTCAGCGCAAGATGCATGGACTATGACGGCAATCTGTATGAATTCAGCAACGAAGAACTGCAGCTTTCCTACAGGCACAGCCTTATAATGGAAAGAAAGCTCATTGTTCTTGAGGCTGTCCTTGAATTCAGATCCGGCAGATATGAAGATATCAAGGCGTTAATGGATGATTTTAACGGAAGAAGAAGGGATAAGCAGCCGCTTGAATATCCGAGCGCAGGAAGCACATTTAAAAGACCTGAAGGAAATTTTGCGGGTAAGCTTATTATGGAAGCAGGACTTGCGGGCTTTAGTGTTAATGGAGCACAGGTTTCATCGAAGCACTGCGGGTTTGTTATAAATACGGGGAATGCGACATCTTCTGATATATATGAGCTGATGCAGCATGTTGAAAAGGTTGTATATGATAAGACCGGTATAAAGCTTGAACCGGAAGTAAGACTTGTCGGCAACTGGGGGTAACCCTGGAAATGCGGGCAGCCTGGAAAGTGAGAGGCATACAGAAAGCCGGACAGCTTTGAAAGCTGGAAACGTACAGAAATGCTTTAAGGATGAGCGGCAGCCACAAGTATTAACAGGGGTAAGCAGACCGATGAAAAAGGTGAGGCAGTCATGAGGATCGTTATAGTAACTGGAATGTCGGGAGCAGGAAAGAGCCATGCGCTTCGTATGCTTGAAGATGTGGGTTATTATTGTGTAGATAATCTTCCTATAGAACTTATAAGAAATATAGTGGAGCTCATGTCGAAAGATCCGGAGCAGAACAAGATAGCTTTGGGCGTTGACATAAGAAGCGGAGAATCCATCAAGAACATTTTTAATGAGATAGACCACCTTAAAGAGGACGGTCATCACTGCGAGATCCTTTTCCTTGATGCGAGCCAGGCAGTTCTTGTTAAAAGGTATAAGGAAACAAGAAGAAACCATCCGCTTGCCGGGAATAAGAGGCTTGACGAACAGATAGAAGAAGAGAATGCTATCCTTGATTTTATAAGGAAGAAAGCAGATTATATCATAGATACAAGTACCCTTTTGCCGAGGGAGCTGAAGATAGAGATTGAGAAAATCTTTGTCAGTGACGCCAAGTATAAGAATATTTACATAACCATTACTTCCTTTGGATTCAAATACGGGATCCCTTCCGATTCGGATATGGTATTCGATGTGAGATTTTTACCGAATCCTTTCTATGTACCGGGGTTGAAACCGCTTACGGGAAATGACCAGCCTGTATATGATTATGTAATGGAATCCAATGCGGCGCATGAATTCCTCGACAAGCTTGAAGATATGATAAGCTTTGTGACCCCGAGATTTTTATCGGAGGGAAGACATAAGCTTCAGATAGCTATAGGGTGCACCGGCGGAAAACACCGTTCCGTCACTATAGCCAATGCGTTGTTTGACAGAATGAAGAATATGGATTATGGTATAAAGGTTGAACATCGAGACATAGAAAAGGATTCAAAGAGGAAATAGCAAAAAGCTTAAAAAGGATTCAAAGAGAAGATAGATATGTCATATTCGGCAAAGGTAAGGGAAGAACTTACAAGAAAGCCGCCTTCGGCCAGACACTGCAGGATAGCCGAGCTTGCGGCTCTCATAAGCTGTCTCGGACAGGTGGCGGTATATACGGATCCTGACGGAGAGATCTCGTATAATCTGATGCTTGCGACAGAGAATCTGTACGCGGCGAAAACTGCCGACTTTTTAATAAGGAAGATCTCGGATCACGGCGTCCAGTGCATGGTGCAGGGAGCCGGAAGAGGAAGACTTTATCTGCTTGACATGAAGGACAGGGAAATCTCAAAGAAGCTCCTTATGGCGGCAAAGCTTATTGAAGATGACGGAAACATCAGGGACAATCTTGTTATAGACGATGTGGTAACGGTCAATTCGTGCTGCAAAAGAGCTTATGTCAGAGGCTTGTTCCTGGCGGCGGGCTCGGTGACAGACCCGTCGAAGGGATACCATCTGGAGATAAATACAGGAAGCGAAGAAAAGGCAAAGCAGCTTATAAGGATGCTTCAAAGCTTTGATATCAAAGCGAGGACTGTAGTCAGAAAAGGCAGCGAGATCGTATATCTTAAGGAATCGGAATCCATATGCGATTTTCTTAATCTCATCGGAGCCCATGTAGCGATGATGGAATTTGAAAATGTAAGGATACTCAAAGATATGAGAAACAGCATCAACCGTCAGGTCAACTGTGAGACGGCCAACATCGGAAAGACCGTTTCGGCAGCCGCAAGACAGGTTGAAGATATAATGCTTATAAGAGATACCATCGGTTTCGGAAGTCTTGACGAGGGACTTTTGCAGGTAGCGATGCTGCGGCTTGAAAATGAAGACATGCCGCTTAAGGATTTGGGTTTACTTCTTGACCCGCCGCTTGGCAAATCAGGAGTTAATCATAGATTGCGAAGGCTTAGTGCCATAGCTGAAAAAATAAGAGATAATTCGAAGGAGGATGTTTGAAATGACATCTAGAAATGTAACTGTTAATATGTCAGGAGATGTAGAGGCAAGACCGGCGCATCTGGTTCAGGTGGCAAGCAGGTACGAAAGCAGCATCTATATTGAGTGCGATGATAAGAAGGTCAACGCAAAATCCATTATCGGAATGATGGGACTCGTGAGCATGGGACTTGTTAAGGGATGCAGCGTCCTTGTAACGGCAACAGGCAGCGATGAGGAAGTTGCGCTTGACAATGTTGAAAAATTCTTGACAGGGACTGTATAAAAAATGGAATACATCAAAAAACTGTATGAGAATTACGAAGATCTTAACGGGAAAAGAATAGTTACGGGAGGGTTTGTAAGAAGCAACAGATCCTCCAAAGCATTTGGTTTCTTAGGGATCAAAGACGGAACCTGCTTTAAGCAGCTTCAGGTAGTCTATTCGGACAGCCTTGATAATTATAAGATCATTTCCGGACTCAATATAGGAGCCTGCGTTGAAGTAACAGGCGAGCTGGTCGTTACTAAAGACGCCGCGCAGCCGTTCGAGATACAGGCTGAAAGCATCAGGGTAGAAGGAGATTCATCACCTGATTATCCACTTCAGAAAAAGAAACATTCTTTAGAATACTTACGAACGATACCACATCTGAGGGCAAGGACGAATACCTTTGAAGCAGTTTTCAGGGTGCGGTCCCTCATAGCCCACGCAATCCATGAATTTTTCTATGAGAGAGATTTTGTATATGTCCATACTCCGATAATCACTGCCAGTGACTGCGAGGGAGCGGGAGAGATGTTCCGGGTCACGACACTTGAAAACGGCGCCAAAGACGATTCAGAGGATTTCTTCAGAAAGCCGGCATACCTTACCGTAAGCGGTCAGCTTGCGGGTGAGACCATGGCGATGGCTTTCAGAAATATATATACCTTCGGACCGACCTTCCGTGCGGAGAATTCCAATACGCCAAGACACGCGGCGGAATTCTGGATGATAGAGCCGGAGATGGCGTTCGCTGGACTTAAGGAAGACATGGAACTTGCCGAAAGCATGCTCAAATATGTTATAGATTTCGTGCTTGAAAATGCTCCGGATGAGATGGAATTTTTTAATAAATATATAGATAAAGGTCTGATAGAGAGACTTCAACATGTAACATCTTCGGAATTTGCCCATGTTACCTACACCGAAGCGGTAGAGATACTGGAAAAGAACAACGACAGCTTCCAGTATAAAGTAAGCTGGGGCACAGACCTGCAGACCGAGCATGAGAGATATCTTACGGAACAGATATTTAAAAGACCTGTGTTTGTGACCGACTATCCGAAAGAGATCAAAGCTTTCTATATGAAGCTTAATCCGGATAAAAAGACGGTTGCGGCGATGGATCTGCTGGTACCGGGAGTAGGCGAGATAATCGGAGGAAGCCAGAGAGAAGACGATTACGGGCTTTTATGCGAAAGACTTGAAGAACTGGGACTTGATAAGGACAGCTATTCGTTTTATACAGACCTCAGAAAGTACGGAAGCGTAAGGCACGCGGGCTTCGGACTCGGTTTTGAAAGATGCGTCATGTATCTTACGGGCATGAGCAATATCAGGGATGTAATACCTTATCCGAGATGTGTCGGGCAGATACAGCTGTAATTGTGTTAGGAGGAATAAAAATGGTTTATGTATTTCTTGCAAAAGGTTTCGAGATAGTTGAAGCCATGACTCCTGTTGACATCATGAAGAGAGCAGGAATAGAAGTAAAGACGGTATCGATAAGTGATGAGCTTATCGTTGAAAGCTCCAACAAGACCAGAGTTTTCGCGGACGCGATGATAGCGGATATCGACTTTGATAAAGCGGACATGCTGGTGCTTCCGGGCGGGATGCCGGGATCAGACAATCTTGCGGCCTGCAGACCGTTAGTTGAAAAACTTATAAGTTTTAACGAAGAAAAGAAGGGCGTTGCGGCCATCTGCGCGGCTCCTTATGTGCTTGGAGTAAACGGTATTCTTAAAGGGAAAAAGGCAACCTGTTTTACAGGCTTTGAGGACAGACTAAAGGAAGCCGAATATACGGGTGAAAAGGCAGTTATAAGCGAAAATACAGTTACTGCGAGAGGAATGGGAGCAAGTATAGAATTCGGTCTTGCCCTCGTGGAATATCTTAAGGGAAAAGAAGAAGCCGAAAGAATAGCAGAGAAGATCTTATTTTAAATATATAGTTAAGGTTTGAAAAATATATAATAAAATTAGCAATGGAAGCATTACTATTTGCGGGATTTATTTATAATAGTAATGCTTCATTCTCTTTACTTTGAGAAAATTTAGTAATATAATTAATTAGTATTATCTGTCGGCCGGGATAAGGCTGAATGACTACTGATACAGATTGGGTTTTACTTTTCGTCTGAGTCTAATTTCAGACATATATCATGCGGAGAATGAAGAGCATTCTCTGCAGCTGGTTCGCTCGACATTTGGAGCGATAATATACAAGGAGGTTCAGAACATGCAGTGTATCAAAGACTATGCAGACAAACTCAGAGAACTGAGAGAGATTCAGTTAAAATACTCTTTGGATACCACATCTACAGATGAGTTTATCGAAGAGGTTGAAAATTTCAGGGTTACGGCTCCGATAATCGGTAATTTCAGCACAGGTAAGAGTTCAATGCTGAATGCCATAATAGGAAAGAGACTCCTTTCGGTAGAGATAACTCCTGAGACGGCAGTCCCTACAGAGATATATTACGGGGAGAATACGGTTAAGCAGCTGTGTTCGGACGGCAAGGTCAAAGAGCATGGCATTAAAGATCTGCCGCTTAAAAATCTTACGGTTAAAGATACCGAACTTGTCAGGATTGAGTATGATCATCCGTTTCTTAAAGAGATCGCCAATGTCAAGGTGGTTGATCTTCCGGGCTTTGATTCAGGCATAGAGCTCCATAATAAAGCAATAGATAAATATCTTCCGAACGCTCTGGCTTATATCCTTGTTGTTGCCTGCGATGAGCCGGTACTTAAGGATAATATTACCAATGTGGTAAAAGAGCTTGATCTTCATGATATGCCGCTGTATGTTGTCCTTTCCAAGAGTTCAAGACTCAGCAGTGAAGAGATAATGGAAGTTAAGAAGCTGGTTGCCGGGATCATATCCAAGATCATCGACAATAATCAGATAAAGATAACAGCAATAGAATCTTACGGAGAGGTGGATGTTGAGGGGATCAAGAAATTCCTTCTTGAGATCCAGAGAAATTCGGAGAGATTATTTGAGATAAAATATAAAGACAGACTCAAGAGCAGCATCAGATCTATGGAGACTTTCCTTCTCGATCAGATCAACAAGAAAGACCTTTCGCTTTCTGAACTGGAAGAGGAAAGGGAAGCTCTTCAGAACGATATCAATAATCTGTTAAGAAAGATCAAGAGAGAAAGAGAGCGCTTTGACAAGCAGGCTGATGAATGCATCAAAGCGATAACCAATAAGATCAATACGGATCTTGTGACGGCAACATCGGCTATAGCTGCACTTGTACAGAACGGCAATAATGTAAATGATAAGATCAATACCATTGTCCGCAACGCGGTAACGATCGGTATCAAATCGGAATTTGAACCGAGACTTCAGAAGTATCTTAAGAATATAGCCAATATGATCAATGTCGATGTCCTTAAGGATGAAGGAATAAAGATGAATGTTGACCAGCTTTCAACCGACAACATGATCCAGGATGTAGCCATGAAGGCAGTTCCGATCGTACTCGCGGCTGTGGGAGCCATTGCGGGTCCGGTAGGTATCGTGGTAGGAGGAATGGTCGGAGCGTTTATCGACAGCGTTGTTAACGTAAGCCAGTCCAAGATCAAAGAGAAGAAGGCCGTTGAGGTTGCGGAAGGAATAATAAAGACCGTGACGGAGCAGGCAGGAGTCGGCGTAGGCAACGAGATCAAGAGATATATCATAGATGTCAACAGGGATATCGAGAAAGAGATCTTAAGACAGAAAGAAATGCTCGATAAGTCGCTTGATGATGTGTGCGCAAGAGTAGCGCTTGAAGACAGCAAGAAGAATGAAGAGATATTCAGAATAGAATGTGACCTTAACCAGTTAAGGGCAATCTAGTGGGAGAAGGAGAACATATAATGCAGGTTTTTACAAAATCCAGAGATGACGAGATAGCATTTCTCTCATTTATAGATAAACTTGATAAGATGATAGAGACACTCAAGCCTTATTCGGTGGACGTGGATCTTACGGATATCGAGTCGCTCAGAAAGAGCTTCATTTTAAAGACTGAAGATTTCTTCAGGGAGGAAAGAAAGCTCAACATAGGAATAATAGGAAGGGTTAAGGCAGGAAAGTCTTCATTCCTTAATACATTTCTCTTCGACGGACAGGATGTCCTTCCGAAAGCCGTTACGCCGAAGACAGCCACTCTTACCAAGATAGAATATTCTTCGGAAAACAGCATAGAGATAGAGTATTATACCGCTTCCGAATGGAGAGCGCTCGAAGCCAACGCTAAAGTCAATTCTGAACTCGGCGAGTTCAAGGTGGCAAGAGAGATCGTTGACATGGTCAAGGAAAGAGGCCTTAATCCGTATGAGTACATAAGCAGAGGAAGCGAGAGCATCATTTTCGAATCCTATGATAAGCTTATGGAGGAACTCAACCAGTATGTTGGCGAGAACGGAAAATATACACCGTTAGTTAAGTCCGCGGTTCTTTATGTTAATAAAGAAGAGCTGAGAGAGATCTCGATAGTTGATACTCCGGGACTTAACGATCCTATAGCGTCAAGGACCGATAAGACAAAGCAGTTCATTGAACTCTGCGACGTGGTATTTTTCTTAAGCAAGGCGACAGGATTCCTCGATACCAACGATGTCAATCTTCTTACCGCCCAGCTTCCTCACAAGGGAGTAAAGAAACTTGTTCTGGTATGTTCGAGATTTGACGACGGTCTGAGGGATACGCTCTGGTCAAGAGACAGTCTTTCGCAGGCCAAAGCTGATACGAAGAAGAAACTTCTTGCTCATGCCGAAAAGACACTTGAAGAATACAAGAAGACCAATTACAACGCCAATGTTGCCATGATAGATCAGTGCAAGAATGTGATATTTATCTCATCAATGGCACATAACATGGCCAATAAGGATCCGAAGGATTACACCGAACAGGAGCGTAAGGTATATAACGACCTTAATACGCACAACGAGCTTTCAAAGGAAGAGCTTTTAAATATCGGAAATATCGAAGCGATAAGAAAGATCTTCAGAGAGACGGTCGCAAAGAAGGAAGCGATGCTTGAAGCCAAGTCTTCAACATTTGTTCCTACCGCGAGAGAAGAGCTGCGCAATAAGCTTCTTAATATGGAAAAGATCGTTGAAAAGAGGATCGACAAGTTAAAGACTTCCGATAAGGAAGAGATCGCGGCGCAGAAGAAAGCCATTGCCAACCAGATCAATACGATCAACGCCAACCTTGAAAGCATTTTCGGAGAGCTTTATGTTAAGATAGAGCAGAATAAGTCGGAGGCGCTGAGAGAGCTTCGTTCGCACAACAGAGTGTACTCACAGCTTAATGAGAAAGAAGGCGTTGAGACGCATTTTGAGACAGCGAAGAGATCTACCTCGAAGTGGTTCATGCCTTGGACATGGGGCAGCAGCACAAGGGAAGTTTACAGCTATGATGAGAAATATTACTATCTGGATGCTTCCGACGCGCTTGAGAACATCAGGAATTTCGTTAACGACTCAGCCGACTGCATAGAGAAGACGTTCAATAAGGTAATGGATGTGGCGGCGTTAAAGAGACAGCTTTTAAATACGGTTGTTGAGAATTTCGACAGTTCCAAAGAGGAATATGATCCTGCATACTGCAAGCTTCTGGTTGAGCAGACTCTTAACAGCATCGAGATGCCTGTCATAAGGATCGATGTAACGGGAGTACTCAATACCGTTGCTTCACAGTTCAGCGGCGAGATCAGGGATTCTTCGATGAAGGCCAGCTTAAAGTCGGTGCTCTCGAAAGTCATCGGCGATCTCTTTGATGAGATAAGCAGGAAATTCTCAGATGAGGTCGCAAGCTTTAAGGCAAAGCTTGAGAAGATGAAGAAGGAATTCTCTCAGAAGCTTCTTAAGAATATCAACGAAGAGTTCAATCTTGTCATCGAGAAGTTCGAGGATAAGGAAAATGAGATAGAAAGATATAAGGAACTCGTCGGAAAGATAAGAAGGATAGACTTAAGTTAAAATTTTTATATTTATTCATAATAATATTTGAAAATACGGACATAATACTATCATGACAGGCATGTGAGCCGTCAACTCTGACAGACCGGCGCAGGAATGAAACACGCCAAAGCCGGTCAAAACAACGGCAGGCGATAAACCGGTCGTAAAATGGAAGGAAGGTATAGATTATGTCTAGTAATTCAAACGGAAGCCGTATGGAGGCTCCAAAGTCAAAGTCGGCTATGGATCAGTTTAAGATGGAAGTTGCTTCAGAGATCGGAGTACCTTTAAAGGAAGGTTATAACGGCGACCTTACAAGCGCACAGACAGGTTCTGTAGGCGGCGAGATGGTCAGACAGATGATCAAGAAGCAGGAAGAGTCTATGTCAGGACGTAAATAATCGTAAACCTGAAGAGTAATCTCGACAGTTAACAATTGATAAAGCAGGAATGGAGATGATCGTTCCTGCTTTTCTTTTGCTTTATGCACACGGGGCGCAGGGAAAATTCCCTGCTTTGCCGGGCGCACTCCGGCGCGCGCGAGCAGGAGGAGGAAAGCCATCCTGCTCGAAATGAAATCTCTTTCTACTTGAAAATAGGCTTCATTAGGCATATAATGTTAACATTAGGGCAAAAATGTCGAAAGACAGAAAGGAAGAAGATATGGGAAAATATTTTGGCACCGACGGCTTCAGAGGAGAAGCTAATGTGAATCTTACGGTGGATCACGCGTTTAAGGTTGGAAGGTTCGTAGGATATTATTACGGACGTGATCATAAAGCAAGAGTTGTTATAGGAAAGGATACCAGACGTTCATCATATATGTTTGAATACGCGCTGGTTGCGGGACTTACCGCGAGCGGAGCAGATGTATCGCTGCTTCATGTTACGACAACTCCGTCTGTTGCTTATGTCGTAAAGACAGAAGGCTTTGACTGCGGCATCATGATCTCGGCAAGCCATAACCCGTTTTATGATAACGGAATAAAGATAATCAACGCTTCGGGCTGCAAACTTGAAGCCGAGGTTGAAGACAAGATAGAGGCGTATATAGACGCGCCTGAGGATACCATACCTCTGGCGACAAGGGAAGATGTCGGAAGGACATTTGACCATGCAATCGGAAGACACAGATACATAGGATATCTTATGTCGCTTGCAAAAAGGAGCTTTAAGGGGATAAAGGTAGGACTTGATCTGGCGAACGGATCCGCTACGACCGTGGCAAAGGGAGTGTTCGACGCGCTCGGAGCCAGGACATATGTAATGGGAAATGATCCTGATGGAACCAATATCAATGCGGGAGTTGGCTCGACACATGTTGACGCGCTCAGAAAATTCGTTGTCGAGAACGGACTTGATGTCGGATTTGCTTACGACGGTGATGCTGACCGCTGTTTCGCGGTAGACGAGAAAGGCAATCTCGTAGACGGCGACATGATAATGTACATCTGCGGCGTTTATATGAAAGAGCACGGTGAGCTTAACGGAAATACGGTAGTCTCAACAGTTATGTCCAACCTCGGACTTTATAAGGCACTCCAGAAGAAGGGCATCGAATCGGTCAAGACTGCGGTCGGAGACAAATACGTCAATGAGTGCATGGTTGCCAACGGTTTTTCACTGGGCGGCGAGCAGAGCGGACATATCATTTTCAGCAAATACGCGACCACAGGTGACGGGATCCTTACTTCACTCATGATAATGGAAGCGATGCTTGAGAGCAAGCAGACACTTAATGAGCTTTCAAAGGGGATCAAGATATATCCTCAGCTCCTTGTAAATGTAAGGGTTAAGGATAAGAAAGCCGCAATGGAAGATGAAGTGGTAAGAAATGCCATAAGCGAGATCGAAAAGAATCTTGGAGATGACGGAAGGATACTTGTAAGACAGAGCGGAACCGAGCCTGTCATAAGAGTAATGGCAGAGGCTCCGACCGACGAACTCTGCGGAAAGTATGTTTATGAGATAATAGATGTGATGAAGTCAAGAGGACTCGCACTGTAGATAGGAAAAAACTATAGATTTTGGTTGAAATATATGATATAATATTCAACTGTGGTTTTTGAACTTAGCAAGGGATTATCATCCCCTGATAAGTTGAAGACTCCGGCGGATCGCAGCTGCGATCAGAGGAAGGGAATCTCTGGTTCCCGAGCGCAGCGCGGCAGGAATGCCGGTGGCGTTCTTGAAATTAAAACAATCATTTATAAGAAAAACAATTTAGGAGGACACATTCAAAAATGAGCGTACAGGTTGAGAGATTGGAAAAGAACATGGCAAAGCTTACCATTGAGGTAGATGTTAAGACTTTTGAGGATGCATGCCAGAAGGCATATCTTAAGAATAAATCAAAGATAAATGTTCACGGATTCAGAAAGGGCAAAGCTCCGAGAAACATCATCGAGAAGCTTTACGGCGCAGAAGTATTTTTTGAAGATGCTGCCAACATTATTATACCGGATGCTTATGAAGCAGCCGCTAAGGAATCGGGACTTGAGATAGTATCCCAGCCTTCTATTGATATAGTTACAATGGTAAAGGGACAGCCGTTTGTATTCAGCGCTGAGGTTGCCGTAAAGCCTGAGATCACTCTCGGTGAGTACAAGGGAATCAAGGTGGCAAAGAAGGAAGTCACAGTTACCGATGAAGAAGTTGAAAACAAGATCAAAAGTGTAAGAGAGCAGAACGCGAGAATCGTAAGCGTTGAAGACAGAGCTGCCCAGATGGGTGACATCGTTTCTGTTGATTACAGCGGTTCTATCGACGGCGTTAAGTTTGACGGCGGAACAGGAACAGACAACGACCTTGAGCTTGGAAGCCACAAGTTCATAGATACATTTGAAGATCAGATCGCAGGAAAGAATATCGGAGATGAGTTTGATGTAAACGTAACCTTCCCTGAGGATTACAATGCGGCTGAGCTTGCGGGAAAGGCAGCGGTATTTGCATGCAAGCTTAACGGAATCAAGCATAAGGAACTTCCGGAGCTTGATGATGACTTTGTACAGGATGTAGATGACAACTGCAATACTGTAGATGAATACAAGGAGAAGATCAGAAAGACTATCCTTGAGAATAAGGAAAAGGACGCAAGAGCGCAGAAAGAGGATGAAGTTATCGAAGCTATCATCGAAGGCTCACAGATGGATATTCCTGATCCTATGGTTGATATGCAGGCAAGACAGCAGGCAGAGAACTTTGCGAGAAGACTTCAGTCACAGGGTCTTTCACTTGACACATATCTTCAGTACACAGGAATGGACGTTGATAAGTTCATCGACACCATGAAGCCTAACGCTCTTAAGTCTATCAAGTCAAGACTTGTTCTTGAAGCAGTGGCTAAGGCTGAAGGACTCGTTGCAACAGATGAAGATTATGAAGCAGAGATAGCAAAGATGGCTGCTATGTATAATATGGAAGCTGATAAAGTAAAAGAGACTATCGGAGACGGCGAAGAGAAGAAGAATATCTTAGAGGATATCGCTGTTGAGAAGGCAGCAAACTTCGTAACAGACGCAGCAGTTGAGGAGTAGAATAGAAAGGATCAAAAAATGAGTTTAGTACCTTATGTAATAGAAACAACCAGCAAGGGCGAGAGGTCGTACGACATTTATTCAAGACTTCTTAAAGATAGGATCATCTTCCTTGGCGAAGAAGTTACCGATATCTCAGCAAACCTTGTTGTAGCGCAGCTTCTGTTCCTTGAATCGGAAGATCCGAACAAGGACATCTGCCTTTACATCAACAGTCCGGGCGGATCTGTATGCGCGGGAATGGCGATCTATGATACCATGCAGTACATCAAATGCGATGTATCAACTATCTGCATAGGTCTTGCCGCAAGCATGGGAGCATTCCTTCTTGCGGGCGGAACCAAGGGCAAGAGATACGCGCTTCCTAATTCGGAGATAATGATACACCAGCCTTCCGGCGGCGCAAGAGGTCAGGCTACGGAGATACAGATCGTGGCAGAGAACATTTTAAAGACCAAGAAAAAACTTAATGAAATCCTGGCTGCCAATACCGGAAAGCCTTATGAGCAGGTTTGTATAGATACTGAAAGAGACCATTACATGGATGCATTAGAAGCTAAAGAGTATGGTATAATTGATGAAGTTATCACCAACAGGATCTAGAAAACCGGTTAGGAGAGGTGGAAATAAGTGGCAGGCAAGAATATGGACAACAGATTGCAGCTTAAGTGCTCCTTCTGCGGAAAGCGTCAGGATCAGGTTAGAAAGCTTATTAGCGGAAATGATGTTTTTATCTGCGATGAATGCGTTGATCTTTGCGCGGAGATAATAGACGAGGAACTGTCGGAAGCTCCGGCAAGGAATGGAGACATCAATCTTTTAAAGCCGAAGGAAATAAAGGAATTTCTTGACGACTATGTTATCGGTCAGGAGGAAGCCAAAAAGATACTTTCGGTTGCGGTCTACAATCACTATAAAAGAGTCCTCTCTACCAAGAGCATGGATGTGGAGCTTCAAAAGAGCAACATAATCATGGTGGGACCGACGGGAAGCGGTAAGACTTATCTTGCGCAGACCCTGGCAAAGCTCTTGAACGTGCCGTTCGCGATAGCGGACGCGACAGCTTTGACGGAAGCGGGATATGTAGGCGAAGATGTTGAGAATATCTTATTAAAGCTCATTCAGGCAGCCGACTATGATGTGGACAGAGCCGAGTACGGTATCATTTATATAGACGAGATCGACAAGATAACACGTAAGGGAGAAAATGTATCTATAACCAGAGACGTATCGGGCGAGGGCGTTCAGCAGGCGCTCTTAAAGATACTTGAAGGAACGGTTGCGAGCGTGCCACCGCAGGGTGGAAGAAAGCATCCGCATCAGGAGTTTATCCAGATAGATACGACCAATATCCTGTTTATCTGCGGTGGTGCTTTTGACGGACTGGAAAAGATAATCGAGGCGAGGATAGGCAAGAAGTCCATGGGCTTCAACGCCGAGATAGCAGATAAGACAAAGCTTGATATCGGAGCTCTGTTCAGACAGGTGCTTCCGGAGGACTTTGTGAAATTCGGTATAATTCCGGAGTTCGTGGGACGTGTACCGGTAACGGTAGGTCTTGATCTTCTGGATGAGAGCGCGCTGGTCGATATCCTGAGCAAGCCTAAGAACGCGCTAATTAAGCAGTACAAGAAGCTTTTTGAGATAGACGGAGTGGATCTTGAATTTGATGATGACGCCGTTGAACTGATAGCGCATCAGGCGTTCGAGAGAAAGACCGGAGCCAGAGGTTTAAGAGCCATAATGGAAAAGGCCATGATGGACTCAATGTATGAGCTTCCGAGCGAGGACCGCGTGGCAAAATGCCGTATAACGAAGGAAGTTGTACTGGGAGAAGATAAGCCGGTGCTTGAATATTCGGATAAGCCGGTGAAAAAAGAAAAGCTTAACAGAAGACTTCCAAGGTAAGACGATATGATAGTAAAAAGCGCACAGCTTAAGACGGTCTGCGGCGTGACCAGCAAACTGCCGAAAAACGATCTGCCGGAGATAGCGTTTGCCGGAAGATCGAATGTGGGAAAATCCTCGCTGATAAACGCGATATTGAACCGCAAGTCGCTGGCAAGGACTTCGTCATCGCCGGGCAAGACGCAGACCATCAATTTTTATGAGATAAATGAAGAATTCTTTCTTGTGGACCTTCCGGGTTACGGCTACGCCAAAGCCAATGAAGAGGTCAAGGCGCAGTGGGGAAAGATGATCGAAAGGTATCTTACGGGTTCAAAGAGCCTGAAAGGGATATTTCTGCTCGTGGATATCAGACATGAACCGACGGCGAATGACTGTCTTATGTACGATTTTATCGTAAAGTCGGGACTAAAACCGATAATCATAGCCAATAAGCTAGATAAGATCAACCGTTCCCAGAGAGAGAAGAACATTAAGATCATCAAAGAAAAATTAAAGGTGTCAAAAGACACCCTCGTTATTCCTTTCTCCGCGCTCAGCAAAGAGGGCAGGGAAGACATATATGAAGTAATAGAAAGGCTGCTCGGCTGATGTCCGGCAGCCTTTCTATTGGTTAGAGTACAATCATTTTTTTCTGAATTTTCTAAAGAAACCGTGTATCTTAAGAGCAACCCTGACAAGTCTTAGTGAAAGTTTCCTCTCTGCCGTATCAAGCCTTTCGGAAAGTGAGACGTTCTTTTTTTCGAGCTGAAGTTTCGCGGCTGTTTCTTTTTTTAAGAGACATTCTGAATGTAAGAGCTCTTTTTCAAAACGTTTATTTTCCTTGACATACAGAGCGTGTTCCTTGTTGTACATCCACTCGAAGTGTCTGGCTTCTTTTTCCTTATCGGAGAGTTCTTTAACGAAGCGTTCTTCTTCTTTAACATAAAGAGAGTGTTCTTTGTTGAACATCCATTCAAAATGTCTGGCTTCTTTTTCCTTTTCCGCAAGAGATTTTTCATAATTCTTATTGTCGGCGCTGTGAAGTGACTGTTCTTTTTCATACATCCATTTATAATGGGACGCCTCTTTTATGTTTTGTTCAGATATCTTACGGGCGCTATCCGTAAGGGCATATTCCCTGTAAAGATAGTCAGCTATATCTTCCGGCGCAAGGGACAGATTATAGTAATTTTCAATGTGAGAAGATAAGTGTCCTTTAAGAACCTCGTACCCCTTAAGGCAGGCGATAAAGTAGAATCTTGCTTCAAGGATGAAAAGTTCTTTGATAACGGTCTCAAAATATTCCGGACGAAGCTGTGAGACTGTATTTAAAATTTCATCGACAGCATTTTCATATTCCGGGAAATAGAAATTCTTATCGGGGCTAAAACCCGACATCGGGGCGCTGCGCTCAAGAAGCTTATAAGAAAAGCTTTGCGGCTGCGCGAGAAGAGAAAGTTTTACAAGCCAGATATATGAAGCGATCGGCAGAGGCAGGTTATCCATTTTCAGAATACCGTCATACCCGTCCCGGTAAAGGCTGCAGGAAAAAATGCAGGTGTCGGAAAAGTGGGCGGCACCGATGCATTCCGGTGCGAATATTGAAAAGAGATGATCGCTGGCCGGCTGTCCGTGTTCTCTGGAGGATCCTGCGGGACTGCCGCAAAGAAACCTGAGAGCTTCTTCATAGACAGTATCGCTTGCGGGAACAACGAAGCTGTCAAGTATCTGCACAAATCCTTCGTTAATGGATAAAAGAGCGTGGTTTACGGTATCCGCAAGATCCCTGTCATCATCGGTCTTCTGAAAAAGATGAAATCGTTCATCTTCATGGTAAGACTTTTCTGCAGAGACGGTCACGTCGTTGGACTGATCGCAGCATAAATAAATATTTATAGATTTTAAAGTCTGACGAAAAAGCGCTTCGATCAGTTTTAGGGTATCATTACACGGTCTGGGCGCTTCGATTATCAGATTGATGATATCGGACATCGGAATCCTCCAAATTATTAAATGATGTTGGGGTAAAAAGGTCTTTTATCCTTTTGACCCTGGTATCAAATGATTATTTTTCCCAGTCAATACCGGTTTTTATCACTTTCGCCGGAACGCCCGCGGCAAGACAGTGCGCAGGAATGTCCTTGGTGACAACCGCGCCGGCGGCGATCATGGAGCCTTCACCGATGGTCACATCCTTAAGGATAGTCACGTTAACGCCTATCCATACATGGTCTTCGATCACGATTCCTTTGGTGCCGTATCGCGGAAGTACCCTGCCGTCTTCAATAAGGGAATGCATATCGGAATCATTTATAACAACCCTGTGAGAGATAACACAGTCGTTGCCTATCGTGATGCTTTTGGCGCATCTTATCAGGACTTCGGTATTGATAAATGACGAACCGACAGTAAGACCTGCGTCTTTGAATACTGCGATATCCGCGCCGTAGCAGATCTTGGCGCTGCCCGGAGTTACAGTGAATACGGAGTTCTTTCCGATAGTGATGACGCTCGGCTTGCCGTAATCTTCAAGACAGTTGGCATTGACCTGCAGACCACCGTTCAAGACCATAAGAGCATCGTCTTCCATGCATATGCAGGTATGTTTAAAGACTGTCAGATTGTCGGGATTGATAAGCTTTTCTCCAAGCTTTTGTCTTAGGATACGTGTCTCATATTTGCTTTGGTTGGAAAAAGATTTGTCCATAGCCATGTTGATATTTACCTCAAAAATATAAATCATTACTGATTGTATCATATGGAGAGGAATGGGGCAAGAAGCATATGAAAATAACAGCTGGCATATGCCAAGGCTCGCAGGCGGGTCTTGAATTGAACATTGAAATAACGAACATACAGTTCTAAAACAGCAGCACAGAGCATTGATATAAATAATCCGATAAAAGCAAGAACAAACGCATTATTCGTCCAAATAATGTATTCACATTGAGCGCCCAGCGGAGCAATTTCAGTCTCCGGTGGGCTTCTTTTCCGTTTTTCGATATGTTATAATTAGCGTATATGGTGATGAATGGAGTGCGTTCGTCACAAAGACAAAAAATATTTTTAAAAGGAGGACAATCATGAAGAAAAAGAGTTTTAAACGGATTCTTTCATGGCTGATGGCTTTCGCACTGCTTATGGCGAATATTTCACCGGCTGCGTTCACGGTTACAGCTTATGCCGGGCAAGTCAGTGAAGGCGAGACGGACGAAGGCACTGTCAGCGTGGGAGATGAAAAAGAATTATCTTTTAGCAACTGGAATGATTACCATGTGCTCTGGTTTACGCCTGAGACGACAGGAACATACCAGATCGTGGGAAGTACCGAATCCGACAGGACTATCTATCTTGAAGTCTATTCGGAAGAAACCAATGATGACGAAACATATGAAAATTATATCGGCTCTGCCAGTGGTGAGTTTTTTGCTTTCGAAGCTGAACTTGAGGCGGGAAAGGAGTACAAGCTTAAGCTTAATGCCGATACTTACAGTGCCATCACCGCGACTGTGGCAGTAAAAAATTATACCGAGTATGCTAATGGAGCGCTGAGGGCAGGTAATGTATTTGTTCAGAATTTTACTGATACAAGCACCTATTCTTATACTTTCAAACCTGAGGAAAACAAAAACTATCATTTGCTTCTGACATTCCACGGAAAAGGCAAATGCCGTATCTATGATGAGACGGGATATTACGTTAATTCAGTATCAAGTAATTATGACTACGACCTTACCGATCTCGATGGCGTTGAAAAAGGCTCAGAGAGGGAATATGTATTCAATTATAATTACTTCACTGGTTTTACGGATAAAGAATTCACGATCAAACTCAGCGGACAGCCGGGCGCGAGCATTCATGTGGCGTTGAAAGAAGAGGCTGAGGTTGACGGCGGAGAAATCGGATTGGACGAAGTTAAGCCTGCGCATGACAGGTCCCAGACAGATGTCTATACCTTTACCGTTCCGGAAGACAACTATTATTCTTTCAAATATGTAAATACATACGATTCGAATCAGTATGTAAGCAGCAGCAATTCTGTTTATGTATATTATGAGAAGAACGGTTCGCAGCAGAGCGTATATTCTCCGAACAACAAGTTCTTCGCAAAGGGTACTGTATGCACAGTCAAGGCTAATCTTTCGGTTAACCTGGACAGACCTAAACTTGGATTTGCCGTTACGGCGAATGCGGTATCTGAGGGTGAACTTGAAGCCGGCGTTGATAAAAGATGCGCGGTAGATACAGAGAAAGATCATTTGTTTACATTTACACCTTCGGAATCAGGAACATATGAATTCTCAACAAATGCGGACAGCTCGACCAATGCGTCTTTCGGCGCGTATCTGTATGCCGAGGGCAATGAGAACAGTTATATAACCAACGCGTACAGCGGAAGCAATTACCGTTCGGATTACAGCGGCAACTTCCTTTTTACACGCGAGCTTGAAGCCGGAAAGAAGTATTATCTTAAGGTAAGCGCTTCGAAATATTCTTACAGCAGCGACGCGACAGGATATGTTCCTGTAAAGGTTGTTAAGCTTAATATTACCGATATGGGCGAGATCCATTTAAATGATCAGGTTGAGATCGAATTTACCGAGGATAACCAGAGGATCGACCTTAACATGAATACGGGCTTAAGCAAGTCTTTGTTCATATTCTTAGACAGCGAAGCGAAGGGAGTCCTTCAAAGCGCAGGCAACGGATATGTGAACGATACCCAGAGGATCCAGACAGGCAAGAGTTATCAGTCTGTTTACGGAGATTATACCCTTAGATTTATGGCTGACAAGGGTACAAAGATCAAAGTTAAGATCAAAGAATCTACCGAAAGAGAAGTCGGTGAGTTCCATGTTGATGAAAGAATAGGAGCACCTGATGTATCGGAGAAATTTATCGTAACATTTACCGTACCTGAAGATAATATCTATAGGTTTGAGAAGGTTCTTCCTTTAATTGCGCAGGCAGGAGGTTCTGAAGACGGTTCTGAGGGCGCAGTTGGCGCAGATGGTGCAGTTGGTGCGGATGGCACTCAGATGGTAGAAAATTATGACTGCAACTTTAATTTCTCATTAAAGGAAGGCAATAAGACATTCTATTCTTCAGACAGCGGCAATTTCCTTAAGAAGGATACAGTGGTTACTATCACCATGACTTCTTCAAGCCCTTATGAGAATAATCCTGCTTACCTTATTATAAAGACTCTTACTCAGAACCTTGGCGCGATCAGCGCGGGTGACGTCAAGAGAGCGAATGTTGAGGTTGAAGGCAGAGGCAACAGCTTCTCATTTACGGCTCCTAAGACAGGAAAATATATCTTCTATTCTCTTGGAGATGCGAATGTTCAGGGATTTGTATACAATTCAGAAGGTAATGTATTAAAGAGCAATTCCGGCAACGGAAGATTTAACAAAGACAACAGAGGCTTCTACATTGTATTCGACTGTGAAGAGGGAGCGGAATATTTCCTTAGAACAGATTTTGTTAAGAATTATTATTCAGATGATAATGTATTGACCGGAACCTTCGAGGTTGGTCTGGCAGAGCTTGCCGAGGTTGATGACGGCGAGATATTGTCTGATGAGACTAAGAAGATAACTCTTAAAAATGAAGCAATAGGTCAGAGGCATATAGTTAAGTTTACCGCTCCGAAGAGCGGAAGCTATTATGTATACTATGACGGTATCGATGAGGAAGGAAATCCTTTTGAAAACGAAGACGGCAATAATTTCTATTATGCGTCATACAGCGCCGGTTCAAGCGCTTATATGTATGAGGCGTACAGCGCAAGCTTCTCTAATTCCTATAGATATTCGGAAGGACAGGAAGTATTCTTCGCATTTGAAGGACCTGCTCTTTGCGATGTGAATCTTACTATAGTTCCTGTTGAAGAAGTTGACATGGGCGCAGCCGAAGCAGGACAGGTTCTTAAGACAGGAACAGACGCGAAGACACTTAAGTACACATTTACACCGTCACAGGGCAACTTCTATCAGATAGAGAATGGATTCTATGACGAAGACGCAACAGGAAGCTTCCATTTCAACGTAGAGATTTCTTATCAAAAGGACGGAAGTACACAGTATGTATCTACATATTCTTCGTTCTTCCTTTCAAAAGATACTGTCTATACGATGACAGTTTATTCAAATGGAAGATTTACGGATAAGAACGAATACTTTAAGATAATCGCGAAAACCGAATCAGCAGGTACCCTTACAGAGGGAACTCCGTTAAGAATAAGCATTCCTTCGGCAGCTGTTAAAAAAGTCGCTGATTTTACTCCGCAGACGGACGGAGAATATACTTTCTATACAGAGGGAATATTTGCCACTACAATGCAGGTATATGACAGCAACGGCAATGTGCTTTATGAAGCAACGGAAAAGAACCGCAAGCTTGACAAGGAAGAAAAGAATGCAAGGATAAGCTACTGGCTTTCCGGCGGACAGACATATCTTGTGGCAGTGGGACTCTATAATGCAAGATATTATCAGTCAAGCGGAGAATTCCTGCTTAATGCCGCAAAGCTTAACAGGAATGAGTCTGACGCGATCGTACCTGATACAGCAAAGACAGTTACATTTACCGATGTCAACACTCTTGAGTGCTTTGGATTAGAAGACAGCTTTGATGAAGAAGAGATGCAGTATATCATTACTGCCGATACAACCGGACCTGTTCATTTCACCATGACCGGTCTTTCAACAGATGATGATACAAGCTTTATGATCGGCGGACATGAGATATTCGGCATAACCGTAACAAGTGAAGATCTTGAGGAATTCGGATTTGAACTTCAGGCAAATGCGGGAACAGAAGCGCAGTTCCTTATTACAAGAGTCAAGAATGTGGACAAGGGAGCTTTAAGCGTTGGCGATGATGTTGAGATCGGAACAGCAGATGTCAACAACATTTATACTTTTGTTCCGAGAACAACAGGATTATATAATTTTAATAAGTATTATGCGACAGCCAACAGCGCGCCTGACGGACAGGGATCATCTGAAGGCGGTTCTTCACAGACACAGCCTGAGAAGAATAAGATCGATTTCAGGATATTAAGTGAAGACAGTGAAGAGGGAGCTACAAGCCCGTCTTCGATGTTCATGATCGCAGACAAAGAGTATACTGTCTTTATAAGCGGAAGCGTTGAAGCGACCGGAACTACCTCAGGCGGCTTCATTACTATGGGAGATGAGCCTGTGGCGCTTACACTTAACGAGACGGCAATGGCTACAATAACACAGAGCGGACAGATAGTATTGTTCAGTTTTACACCGGAAGAAACAGGAAACTACACATTTACTTCATACGGAAACAGCGATACTTACGGATATTTCTATAATGAAGACGGAAGCACAGTCAGCGATGATGATAATGGATCAGGAAATAACTTCCTTATAAGATGCAGTCTTGAAGCCGGAAAGACTTACTGCTTCGGAGCAAAATACTATGCGGGAGATACCGGAAGCTTTGAAGTCGCGGTAACGGACGGCGGAGATGTTTCGCAGGGCGAGACCAATGTTATTGAGAGAGAGTTTACGGTTGACGAGCCGGCTGAACTTACATTTGAAGAAGGCAATGAAGAATATAACTTAAGCTGCAAGATTCCGGAAGACGGAGATTATTATCTGTCATTTGTATCGGATAAACCTAGCGCAATAAGCTATCAGCCTTTACCGACATGGACTTACAGATGGACTTCAACTCAGGAAGTTGAAAACAGATATACATTTAAAAAGGACTTTGAATTTAAGGCAACCGTATCGTCAGAGCAGGGCTGCATGGCAACTCTTACTCTTAAGAAAGTATTTGAAAGAGACAGAGGCGAGATCGAAAGCGATACTGTAGCAGACATTTCAGGCAAGGCAGTTGATGATTCCTTCGTATTCAAGGCACCTGCGGACGGATATTACAGATTTAACGAATACGCAAGCCATACGGAAACAGCGGCAGAGGGATACACGATTACACATAATTACTGCCTTAGTATTTATCGTAAGGTGATCGAAGTAAGAGAAGACGGATTTGTTTCATCGACTCTTGATAAGAACAGTATTGCGGATAAAGTTATTTTCCTTGAAAAAGATCAGGAGATTGAATTTACGGTAGTCTGTGATGAAGGTGTGGAGGCAGAATCACAGCTGATCACAAGTCTCGGACCGGGACAGGAAATTACACTTGAAGAAATGGCAACGGCAACTCTTGGAGCGGGAGAGACTAAGCTCTTTACATTTACTCCGTCCGCAAGTGGAAAATATCTGTTCTACACAGCGACAGCCAATGGAGATTATTATTACAACGCCACACTCACCGATCAGGATGGAGAATATGTAAATGTTTCGTATCCTCCGTTCTCTTACAAGAGTGAAAATGACGGAGATGTTGCGTTAGCCGGAACGCTTGAAGCAGACAAGACATATCTTTTCACTGTTACATCTCCTGATTACTCTAAGTATTCAAGCTCTTCGGGATATAATGAAGAGGATGCGCAGCTTGCGGCTGGAGTTCAGGAATATACTCCTACAGATATTGATGACGGAGTCATTATACTGGATTCTTCAAAGATGATCACATTCACCAATGAATTTGAACATCATACGGCGAAGTTCTGCGTTAACAATGACGCTAAACATTACGTGCTTATCACCGGAGACGGAAGATGGGACGGATATGTTGACTTTAACAAGAAAGACAAAGAGCTTACAGGCTCAAGAACATTAAGCTATTTTGAAAGAGATCTTTCAAGCGGCAAGGAATTCTATGTTGACCTTTACGCTGCACAGGGAACAACGGTTCAGATCCTCGTTTCGGATCATCCGAACCATACACACAGTTTCAGGAGCGAGAAGGTTGAAGGAACCTGTATGTATCCGGGTTATACTCTGCATACATGCAACGAGTGTAATTTCACCTATGAAGATGAATATACAGAAAAGACCGATCATGAATATGTACTTGAAAAGATCATAGAGGAACCGACCTGCGGTCATCCGGGACTCGGATTCTATCATTGCCTGAACTGCAGCGATTATTTCGAAATAGAAATACCTGCAAGAGATCATGATATAGTAACTGAAGCGGGATATCCTGCAACATGTACGAGACCTGGTTTAAGTGATAAAAAGTACTGCCGTTTCTGTAATGAAGTTATTCAGGAACAGACGGAAATACCGGCGCTCGGACATGTTATAGTGATAGATCCTGCGGTTGAACCGACAGCGACTACAACAGGTTTAACGGAAGGACAGCATTGCTCAAGATGCGGAAAAGTTCTTGTTGAGCAGGAAGTTATCCCGGCACTGGATACCGATCTTAAACCGGAGATCATTGAGCTTATTCCTGGTGACGGAAAGATTGATGCTGCATGGAAAGCTGTACGCAAGGCAACAAAGTACAGAGCATTTATATACTTAGACAATAAGTATACAAAGGTTGGAGAAACCTCTGATCTGTCAATTACAATAACAGGACTTACGAACGGAACAGAGTATGGAATCTATGTGCTTGCGTGCGTAAACAACAAGTGGGTAACATCGGATAAGGATCATATCAAGTACGCTACACCGAAGGCGGAAGAAACGCCTGCACCGGACTACAGACCGGTACCGACACTTGCGGCTGGAGACGGCGAGATCCTCGCAAGCTGGAACGGATTCGATGAAGCGACCGGCTACAGAGTATTTACATATGCTGATAATAAGTACACGAAGGTCGGAGAAACCTCAGAAACAACCTTCAAGGTGACAGGACTTACGAACGGAACAGAGTACGGAATCTATGTACTTGCGTGCGTAAACAACAAGTGGGTAACCTCAGACAAGGATCATATCAGATACGCTACGCCGAAGGCGGAAGAAGCGCCTGCACCGGACTACAGACCGGTACCGACACTTACGGCCGGAGACGGAGAGATCCTCGCAAGCTGGAACGGATTCGAGGAAGCGACCGGCTACAGAGTATTTACATATGTTGATAAAAAGTACACGAAGGTCGGAGAAACCTCAGAAACAACCTTCAAGGT